>DATHFS010000152.1:0-4849 GCA_035317975.1 Cyclobacteriaceae bacterium
TGGTAGCGAATAAGCCAACGATTACTTCCTTACTAATGTTTTTCACTTGTCCTGAGTTTAGTTAACCGACTCGATCTGGGTTTTATACTCTTTGAAAGCCCTGTATATGCCGGCTGCAATCTGATCCTGCCCTGGCACCTCACTCAGGAATTTTTCTTCTTTTTTATTGGTCAGAAAACCTACTTCCACCAACACGCTGGGCATCGCCGTACGCCACAAAACCCAAAAGCCTGCTTGTTTCACGCCATGACTGTATCGTCCGGTCTTGGATTTAAATTGTGTTTCAATTCGTTCCGCCAGGGCCAGGCTGCTCTCCTGAAAGGCATTTTGGGCTAATGAAAAGAGAATATACGACTCCGGAGTCTTTGGGTCAAATCCTTCATAGCGTTCTTCATGGTTTTCGTCGAGCAGGATCACGGCGTTTTCGCGTTTTGCCACATCGATGTTGCTGTCGGTTTTATGCGGTCCCATCACATACGTCTCGGTCCCATACGTAGTGGGGTGCGGACTGGCATTTGCATGAATGCATATAAACACATCGGCCTTGTTCTTGATGGCCATAATGGCTCGTTCGTCCAGCGCCATATAGCGGTCGTCCGTCCGTGTGTAAATCACTTTGACTCCGGGACAATTCTTTTCAATATAACTTCCCACTTTCAAAGAAATTTTCAGCGTCACATCTTTTTCGTTCATGAACTCGCCGTGGGTCCCCGGATCACGGCCTCCATGTCCGGGATCGATGACCACGATATCCACTTTGAAGTCGGGCGAAATTGGAGTAGCGGAAGAGTTTAGCAAGGTTATTGCTATAAGCAGGGTCTTAAATCCTATTTTCCTCACGGTGTGGCTATGTCTGAACTATTTGCAATACCTTTATGCAAAGTTGTGAATTTTTCACTAAAAGCTAAACTCCTGAAATTCAAATCAGAAGCTGGGCAGAAATGGGGCCTTTTTTGCTTTACCTTCCTTTTTGTTTTTTTGATGATCATAGGAAACTCCGCTACTGCCCAGGTCGAGACTCCCATCAAATCCCTTCCCGGCAAACTTCCGGTCAAAGGCGACTCGATTCGCCCGGATACCCTCATTCGTTCTAAAAAAGACACGGTACACGTCAAATCCGACACCCTAAAGAACGTTAAAAAAAAAGGAGCAATCGAGACAACCATCTTGTATTCTGCGCGGGATTCGATCAATTCCCGGCTCGATCGAAAGATTGTGATGCTATTCGGGGATGCTAAGATCACGTATGGAGCAATCCAGTTAGAGGCAGATGCCATCGTCATTGATTATGAAACGTCAACCATTACGGCTCACGGTGGTGTCGATTCCACCGGAAAGGACCAGGGGTATCCCATTTTCATGAATGGGAGTGAAAAGTATGAAACGAAAGACATCGTTTACAACTTCAAAACCAAAAAAGCCAAAATTTCAGAAGTCGTGACGAAGCAAGGAGAGGGTTTTCTCCATGGTAAGGCTGTCTTTAAGAATGAGAAAAATGAGTTGTTCAGTATTAACAACGGCTACACAACGTGCGATCTGGCTCATCCCCACTTCCGGATCATTTCAACGAAAGCGAAAGCTATTCCCGGCGATAAAATGGTGAGCGGGCCCTTTTATATGGAGTTCAACGATGTGCCGACGCCTATCGGATTTCTCTTTGGAATATTTCCTTCCCAGAAAAAAAGTTCTTCCGGCATCATCATTCCGGCCTATGGCGAAGAGCGCAACCGGGGGTTTTTCCTCCGGGGTGGTGGATATTTTTTTGATATCAGTGATTATATAAAATTAGAACTCAAAACGGATTTTTATTCCAAGGGATCCAACGCGCTCTATATTAATTCCAGTTATAAGAAACGCTACGCCTATAACGGTCTGCTTAATTTCAGTTATACCAACAACGTCACCGGCGCACAAATTGAAAGTCAGCAAAAGTCAAAGGATTTTCGTCTGGCCTGGAGCCACTCACCCCAAACCAAGGGTACGGGCCGGTTTTCCGCTTCGGTCAATGCGGCAACGGCTAGCTACAGCGTCAACAATTATATTCCCGGTGGGATCCCGACGAATTCGACGACTTCCAGTTTTAACAATAGCTCAGCAAAACTCAGTTCTAACATTTCGTATTCCAAGACTTTTGCCGGGACTCCGTTCAGCCTTGGTGTCAACCTTAGAATTAACGAGGACATAACAACCAAGCAAGTGGACGTGCCCTTTCCGGATATGAATTTCAACGTCAACAATATATATCCGTTCAAAAAAGTAAAGGGGAACATGTTCTTGCAGAATATATCCACCCGCATGACCCTGACGGCTACCAACCAACTCACGAATAACCTGGGAAGGATTGGGAAGGACATTACCAAAGACAGCATCGCGCCTTTTAATCTTGAAAATCTGCCGCGCTTCTATCAGAATGCCAAAAAAGGAGTGCGGATCAACATCCCGTTTCAAACGTCAGTAAAGGCCCTGAAATTTTTCACCATCAGTCCCAGCCTCAACCTCGATGAACTTTGGTATTTTACAAGATTGAGCTGGGGTGTTGATCCTACGGGCAAAACGCTCGTAGTAAAAGACACTCTCCAGGGATTTAACGCTGTGACAAACTATTCCGGAAGTGTAGGCCTTACAACCAGGATATACGGAACCAAGATTTTTGGGAAGACCCACCGGATCCAGGCCATCCGTCACGTGATCAACCCCAGTATCGGGCTGAGTTTTCAACCGGATTTTGCCAGTTCCAACTACGACTATTATCAACGCTTCGACATCGTGACCAATGGATCAAGGCAAACGGTATACAAGTCGCGGCACGACGGTTTTATCTATGGATCTTCACGGCAGGGAAAGAGCAGTTCCCTGAGTTTTGGTATCAACAACAATATCGAGATGAAAGTAAAAAACAAAAAAGATACCGTAGCAAAGAAAATACCGCTCTTTAACACACTCTCGTTTTCGAGCGGGTACAACTTTGCCGCTTTAAGTTTTAAGCTTTCCCCCGTCAATCTGGCCGCCAATACCAATATTCTGAACAGCAAAGTCAATGTAAACTTCAGCGGCATCATTGATCCGTATCAATATATTATCGACAGCGTAACGGAGAAAGGGCAGATTTATCAAACGAAACGGGATGGCCATTACACATTGCGAAATGGACTTTCCAGCGCCAACATTGCCTTTAGTACCAATCTGAATCCCAAAGGCCAGAGTAAAGACAACCAGACCCGGGACAAGATCGGCAAGTCAAACGCCTCGGAATCGGAAAAGAAGTTCTTCATGGATAACCCGGATGCCTATGTCGATTTTTCCATACCCTGGAATCTGCGGTTCAGTTACAATGCGAATTATACCAAAACCGGCCACCTGGCCTCCAAGATCACACAGGCCATGCGCTTTTCGGGGGATATCTCTCTGAGTAAGAAATGGAAAATCGATTTCAGTTCAGGCTATGATTTCCAAAGCCAGCAAATTACCCAAAGTAACTTCTCGCTCCGTCGCGATCTCCATTGCTGGCAAATGAGCCTGAATTGGGTACCCTTCGGAAAATTCCAATCGTACAGCTTTACCATTGGTATAAAGTCCTCGATGTTGCGCGATCTTAAAATCGACCGGACACGGTCATTCCAGGATATTTTATAGTCCTTAGTCCGACTTTATCAGGTTTGGTAATGATGGACTTAAAGACTATTTCATCCATCCCTCAATCTCCTGAAGGGTTGGATTCTGCACGGTTTCCAACTTCAACTTTTTACGCATCCCGGCCAAATCATTAAATAATTTCGATGGCTTGATTTCTTTCAATTGGGCCATCGAGGTAATTCCTAATTTCTGAATAATCGGGATCAATTCCTTTCTCACTCCGGATTCTTCAAAATCCTTGTCTGTCGTTACCGAAATAGGTCTTTCAGGTTTCATTTGCGGAAAGAAGATCACATCCTGGATAGAGGGCGAGTTGGTCATCACCATGGTCAGCCGATCGATCCCGATGCCGAGCCCTGCCGTTGGTGGCATCCCGTATTCCAGGGCGCGAAGAAAATCGTCATCCAGGGTCATGGCTTCTTCATCGCCCTTCTTACCCAATTCCAGTTGATCTTCAAAGCGTTGGCGTTGGTCGATCGGGTCATTGAGTTCCGAAAAGGAATTGCAGATTTCCTTCCGGTTACAAATCGCCTCAAAACGCTCCACCAATCCCGGTTTACTTCGATGTTTCTTAGCCAGGGGCGACATTTCAATAGGGTAGTCGGTGATGAAGGTGGGTTGAATCAAATTCGGTTCACATTTCTCACCAAAGATCTGGTCGATCAGTTTCGCTTTCCCCATGGTATCATCCATGGGAACGTGCAATGTCCGGCACGTGTCGCGAAGGGCTGCCTCGTCCATTTCTGAAATATCAATTTGGGTAAAGTGGCGAATCGCCTCGTACAGGGTATAGCGGGTCCAGGGACGCTTGAAGTCAATCAGGGTTTCGCCCACCTTTACCCGCGTTGTCCCATGCAAGTCGATGGCAACTTTTTCAATCATCTCTTCCACGAGATTCATCATCCAGTAATAGTCTTTATAGGCTACGTACAATTCGACCTGAGTAAATTCGGGATTGTGAAAGCGCGACATCCCCTCGTTGCGAAAGTCTTTGGAAAATTCATAGACCCCACCGAAGCCACCGACGATCAGGCGTTTGAGATAGAGCTCATTGGCAATTCTCAAATACAAGGTCATGTCCAGGGTGTTGTGGTGTGTCGTAAAAGGCCTGGCAGCGGCTCCTCCATACAACGGTTGAAGAATGGGGGTTTCTACTTCGAGGTACCCTTTTTTATTCAGGTATTCCCGCATTGAGTTGATCAGTCGGGTGCGTTTT
>DATHFS010000153.1:0-5161 GCA_035317975.1 Cyclobacteriaceae bacterium
CCTGCCCCGATTTTTTTCGGGGCAGGCAGTTTTCATTTTGTGATTCCCCGCCCTTGTAGGTGTTGTGGGTTGACCTGTGCGTCGGATCACCAACAAGCATATCTGAGACCCGTTTGAAAATAAAGACTTAAGAGGACGTGCCATGCGCGGAGGCTTGTTGGTGTCCCCGCCCTCATCCGCCGCAAACACTAACAAGGGCGTGAGCATATCTTAAAATTTTCTTCGTGTCTTTGTGCCTTTGTGGCAAAAGCATTCTTTGTCGCAATCACCACCAAACATTGTCGTATTTACACTTTCGATTCCGAAATTATTGCTGTTAACTTTGAAATAGAATTTCAGAGATCAGGAGCACGTGGCAAAAAAACATCACCATTTAACCCCCATAAAAATGAAATTTACAACCACCCTGTTGCAAGCGGGTAAAACTGCAACGGGCATCCACATTCCATCGGAAATTGTCGAGCGCATGGGAGCCGGAAAGAAACCTCCTGTTCGCATTACCATCAACGGTTACACCTACCGCAATACCGTGGCCGTCATGGGAGGAAAATATATGGTAGGGGTTAGTGCAGAGCATCGCAACGGCGCTCATGTTGCCGGTGGCGACAAAATAGAAGTGACAATAGAACTAGATACGGAGCCCCGGGTGGTGGAAGTTCCACAGGATCTTCAAAAGGCACTGAACAAAAATCCTGCTGCAAAGAAATACTTTGATACATTATCTTATAGCAAAAAGCAAGGAATCGTAATTCCCATTAAAGAGGCAAAAGCAGAGGACACAAGACAACGAAGAATAGAAAAAGCAATCGGCTTGTTGAATGGAGGAAAGGTATAAAACATATTTATAGTATATTTAGCGTTGAATCAGAGACCTACTTTTTAATTCAATAAATCAACCGATCCATGTTTGCAAGAATGAAAACAAATCTTTTCGCGCCAATGGTTTACCTATTCGCCGCACTTTCAATAGCCACTTCCGGTTTCGGCCAGGAAGCACACCAAAGTTCATCTTCCCTCGAGGGCCGATGGGATATGGTGATCACGAAGTCGGGCAAGGAACTTCCCTCCTGGCTGGAGGTCCGTCATTCCGGGAATCACACCCTCGTAGGCAGGTTCGTCTATGCCGGCGGCAGTGCCCGTCCGGTTTCGGAGGTGAAGTTCAAGGACGGGAAATTCAGTTTCGCCATCCCGCCGCAATGGGAGCCCGAGACAACCAATCTTGAATTTGAAGGCACGATCACCGGCGAAAATCTAAAAGGCACTATGCTTTACACCGATGGTAAAACGTACTCCTGGGTAGCATCCCGCGCACCCGCCCTTCGTCCTAATAAGAATCCCGTTTGGGGCAAACCGGTTAGTCTGTTTAATGGCACCGACTTAAAAGGATGGCATGCCATGGGAGAAAATCAATGGATCGTCGAATCCGGAGTTTTGAAAAGTCCGAAGTCCGGTTCAAATCTTGTTACGGACAATTCGTTTGCCGACTTTAAACTCCATATTGAATTCCGCTATCCCAAAGGCAGCAACAGCGGCATTTATCTCCGTGGCCGGTACGAAGTGCAGATTGCCGACAGCAAAGGAATGGAACCGGATGACGGCCAATTCGGCGGTGTGTATGGATTCCTTCCTCCCAATGAAATGGTTGCAAAGGATCCGGGGGAATGGCAATCGTATGACATCACGCTGGTGGGAAGAATGGTGACCGTGGTAGCGAACGGAACAAAAATCATCTGCGATCAATTGATCCCCGGCATTACGGGAGGTGCATTGGACAGCAAGGAAGGGGAACCCGGACCGTTGTTGATACAAGGGGATCATGGGCCAGTGGAGTTTAGGAATATTGTTATCACGCAATAGATTGATCAGAATTTTAGACCTCACCGCTACTCCCTGGTGAACCCCCCTCTCCACCTTGGAGAGGGGCCGGGGGTGAGGATTGGAGACCGGAATGATTCGAACCAAAAAGATTTAAGATCCCCTGAGAATGTAGAGGTTGAAGCGAATTCAGAGTTGAAAAAATTAGTATTCGAAACGTTCCTGGACCGCTGCTTTAAAATGGCCAGAAGTTAGTTCATATTGTTCTTTAGCCTTCAAGGAATCGTTATTGTCAAGAAAACCTTATTCAACGATGCTTTTCCTCACCCCCTGCCCCTCTCCAAAGTGGAGAGGGGAGCGCCTCACCCGGGAGTGCGGTGAATACGCTACCAATCAAAGCCCTGCAGTTTCCTATAAAATCACCGCCCTTCCTTTTTGTTTTTTAAATGTTCCGTTTTTATCTACTTTAATGCACGGAACAACTAAAATTAATCTATCTGCATAACCACTACCCACTTATGAGGATCTTCAGGTTTGTCCTGGCCCTTTCACTCCTCCTCCACGGATGGACCGCACTGGCCCAGGAAACATTCCCCAGGAATGACGTTAAAGATACCCGGACAGGCGCTTTTGCCTTTACCAATGCCACTATTGTCGTGGACGATCAGACCTCACTGCAGAATGCAACGCTGGTGATCAAATCGGGGAAAATCGAACAGGTGGGTACCCAGGTGACCGTTCCGGCGGGGTACACCACGGTCGATCTTAAAGGCAAGTACATCTACCCTTCCCTGATCGATATGTACACAAGTTATGGATTGCCCGACGTGGAGCGCACAAGGGGAGGCAATCCCTATGGAGGCGCCGAACAGATCGAGTCCAAAACAAAAGGTGCCTATAATGCTAATCAAGCTATCCGATCGCATTACAATGCAGCCGATGAATTCAGCATCAACTCCAAAACAGCCGATGAACTTCGAAAGATTGGCTTTGGATCGGTGCTGACGTTCAAGCCCGATGGTATAGCCCGTGGCACGTCGGCTTTCGTCACCCTGGGGGAAGAGACTGAGAATAAATCGCTGCTGAAAGCAAAAGCAGCTGCCCACTATTCGTTCAATCGTGGAACGTCTACTCAAAACTACCCCCGCTCTATGATGGGTTTCGTTGCCCTCCTTCGGCAGACGTTCCTGGATGCGGAATGGTTCGGCGGTCAGAGCCCCCGTCCTTTTGCAGATAACTCTCTCGAAGCCTGGATTCAAAGCCAACGGATGCCACAACTATTTGAAGCTTCTGACTGGCTGGGGGTATTGCGTGCCGATAAAGTAGGAGATGAATTTAATGTACAATATATTATCAAAGGCGGTGGCGACGAATACAAAAGGATCAATGAGGTAAAAGCGACCCGTGCTTCGCTGATTGTCCCCGTAAACTTTCCGGATGCCGCTGAAGTAGAAGATCCACTCGACGCGACCCGCGTATCCCTGGCCGATATGAAGCACTGGGAACTGGCGCCAGCCAACCCCGGAACGCTTGAAAAAAATGGCGTCAACTTTGCCTTGACCACGAGTGGACTGAAGAAACCCGGCGACTTCATTCCTAACGTAAGGAAGGCGATCGAAAACGGACTGAGTGAGGGAGCCGCCCTCAAAGCGCTTACCGCTACACCGGCAAAATTGCTGAATGTCGGTGACCTGGTCGGAAGTCTGAAAAAGGGAATGGTAGCCAACTTCATTATCACGTCCGGAAAATTGTTTGATGAGAAAACAATTGTGTTTCAAAATTGGGTGCAGGGCCAGGCCTTTCCAATTAAATCATTGGATGCCCGGGAGGCCAATGGAAAATATAACCTGTCCATCGGAGCGCAACACTACACCCTTGAGATATCCGGTGAAGCGGGAAGTCCCAAAGGGAAAATTAAAGGAACCGACACCACCTCCGTTGATGGAAATCTCACTATCACCAACGAATTAATTACCCTGAGTTTCAAACCGGAAAAACAAAATCCGGGAATCATCCGGTTGTCGGGGTGGACTCAAGGCACCGGCTGGAAAGGAAAAGGGCAGCTTGCCGATGGCACGTGGGTGGATTGGTCGGCCCTGCGGACCGGCGATGTGGAAAAAAAGAATGCGAAACCGGATTCTACCGCAAAGAAAACAGAACTGGGAAAAGTCATTTACCCATTTGTTGCCCATGGTACTGCCACCTTACCGCTTGCCGAAACCTTACTCATTAAAAATGCCACGGTATGGACCAATGAAGCGGAAGGCATTTTACAAAATACCGATGTGCTGCTGAAGGAAGGGAAGATCTCAAAGATAGGAAAGAACCTTGCCGACAACACGGCACGGATAATTGACGGCACCGGCAAACACCTGACTTTCGGGATCATTGATGAACATTCCCATATCGGAGGTGGTGGGAATGATGTAGCGGCCAATTCGTCTATGGTGCGCATCACGGATCAACTGGAACCGGAAGATATTAATTTGTACCGGGCCTTATCGGGCGGAGTAGTCGCTGTTCAGATCCTCCATGGTTCAGCAAACCCTATAGGCGGACAATCGGCGTTGATCAAACTCCGTTGGGGTGAATCGCCGGAGAATATGATGATCCAGGGGGCCGACGCTTTCATCAAGTTCGCACTGGGAGAAAATGTAAAGCGGACCAGCAACCCCAACTCCATCCGTTACCCCCAAACCCGGATGGGTGTTGAGCAAGTGTATGTGGATGCGTTCGCCAATGCCCGCGAATATGAAAAAACCTGGAATGCCTTCAATACCCTGTCCCCAAAAGAAAAATCCGCCGCCGCCAGACCGCGAAGGGACCTGGTACAGGAGACCATTCTTGAAATCCTGAACAAGAAACGATTTGTCACCTGCCATTCCTATGTTCAATCTGAGATCAACATGATGATGAAAGTGGCAGAACAATTTAATTTCAGGATCAATACGTTCACCCATATCCTTGAAGGGTATAAGGTCGCTGACAAGATGAAGCAGCACGGCGCTGCCGGTTCGACATTCTCAGATTGGTGGAATTACAAGTGGGAAGTGCGATATGCCATCCCTTACAACGCCGCCATCATGCACAAAGAAGGTGTCCTCACGGCGATCAATTCGGACGATCCTGATATGGGCCGGAGGTTGAATCAGGAAGCAGCGAAGTCGATAAAGTATGGAGGCATGTCGGAAGAAGACGCATGGAAGATGGTAACTCTGAACCCCGCGAAAATGCTGCATCTCGACAATCAGATGGGTAGCATAAAAGCAGGCAAATCGGCGGACGTAGTTTTATGGACCGACCACCCGCTGTCGGTCTATGCCCGCGCAGAAAAAACAATCATTGA
>DATHFS010000154.1:0-4549 GCA_035317975.1 Cyclobacteriaceae bacterium
ATTGATTACAATACGGAGAGGATATTAAAGATCCTGAACGACAGGAAATTTAAAAAGCTATTTCCCTCCCTTGGTGATTTTGATAAACTCAAGACCGCTCCAAAAGGGTACGTCAAGGATCATCCCCATATTGAACTCCTGAAACATAAAAGCTTTATCGTCTCTCACCCTTTTTCCGACAAGGAAGTAAAGGACAAGAAGTTCGCAAAACACGTCGCGGCGACTGCAAAAATTATTAAGCCCCTGAATGATTTTTTGAAGGACGCAATTGCCTGATTCAAATTCCCAGCATCTCCTTTAATTTGCCATACCCACTTTGACTGAGCGGAATGCGTGTTCCGCTTTTTAACAAAGCAACGTGGCCGTCTTTTTCAAGCGGCTCGATGCGGGTAAGCTCCTGAAGGTGGATCAGGTAGGATCGGTGCACGCGTACAAACTGCAGGGGGTTAAGGGACTGCTCGAAATGGCTCATGGTTTTCTTCTTTAAATAGAACCCTTCGGCAGTATGGATCTTGACATAATCATCATACGCTTCCAGGTAGTGAACCTTGTGTACCGGGATGATCACGATGTTGGCCCCTTTCTTTACCACGATCCGGTGCTGTTCTTCCGGTCGTTGGGCCGTGGTTTCCAGGAGTGCCTGCATATTTTTTGATGACGACTTTTGAGCCAACCATTTTTGCACGGCTTTGTCAAACCGGTCTTTGCTGAAAGGCTTCAATAAATAATCGACTGCATGCGCTTCAAACGCTTTGATTGCGTAATCGTCAAAGGCCGTGGTAAAAATGACGGCGGGGGGATTGTCAATCAACTCGAGCATTTCAAAGCCATTGATTTTCGGCATCTGGATATCAAGGAAAATCAAGTCCGGCTGGTACTGAGCGATCGCTTTGACTCCTTCAAATCCGTCGTTGCATTCCTGAACAAGGTGTATATCGGGATAGGCCTTCAGGTATTCTTTGAGAATGGTTCTGGCCAAAGGCTCATCGTCGATCAGGATCGTTTTGATCATGCCTGTTGTGGAATTTTGATGGTCGTGATAAATGTTTTTTCTTCCTGCCGGGTGGATAACAAATCGTTTTGAAAATAAAGCAAATACAACCTCCGCCGGATCGAATCCAGGCCAAACCCGGTACCCTGACGCGGCTGGGCCGTGGTTGGGTCGAACGGATTCTTAACTTCTATCACCAATTGTGAGTTTTCCGATCGCGCCGCAATGGCGATCGTAATTTCGCCGACCGTGTCATAGAGTCCGAATTTGATCGCATTTTCTACGATGGGTTGTAGGAGAAGCGAGGGTAATTTCATTTCTAAGGTTGCATCTTCATGGGTGAGCAGGATCGTTAGCCGGTGGCCAAATCGTACTTTCTCGATTTCGAGGTATAGTTGCAAATGTTGAAGCTCTTCTTCCAGGTCCACCAATTGCCGTTCGCCTTTTTTTACGGTCCCTCTGAGAAAATCAGACAACTGCTGAATCATGGTCCGGGCCTGTTCCGGGTTAGAACCGACCAGGGCGCTGATGGAGTTTAAACTGTTGAATAAAAAATGAGGTTGCAACTGCATCCGTAGATTGGAAAGCTCGGCTTCCCGGGCCAGCCTGCTCGTGTCTTCTTTGTGTTGTTCGTTTTCCTGGCGTTCCCTCACGTACACCCAAAACCAGGTGAGAATAGCAACCAGCGCGATCATTAGCCAGTCAAACAGACCCCGGACGAATAAGGACTGATCGAGAAATGCGGGATAACCCTGCACGTCTGGTTGTACTTGCAGCAGCAACCAATGCTGCAAAACGACAGTGATGATAGCCAAAATGATGCTCCAGCTCAATACGTACAATGAATTCCTGGGACTGGGGTTATAAGAATTCATCGATGTGTTGATTGCATATCCAGCCAGGGTCAGGACAAGTTGGGCGACGGAGGCATCGGTGAGGGCGACCGAAAGGTCATACCCGATGATAGTAAGTACATAGGCCTGAACCCCCGCCAACAGAAGCCACGCACCGGCATAGATAATCTTGATCTTATATCCGATGACCGGTTTTGCCATGGTACAGCGTTAAAATACAGGCCGATGTTTCAGTTGCATGGCCGCTGCCTTCTGGTGCACATAGTGAATGTAGGGAGCAGCATCTTCCATCTCATGAATTTGCGAATATAACTCCTGTCCGTCTTTCAATTCGTTCATGGGAAATAGTTCGGCTACATTCACAAACTCCCATTTCACCAGTTCATGATAGTCATTGAGGAAACTCGCTTCTTCCTGTAGCCCCAGGACCCGTGCTTTCAAAAAAGCCTCTTCAAAATTCGCTGCTTCGATCAAGCGCAAGTGCTCGTCAAATTGAGATTTCCGCACGCCTTCTCCGTTGCTGATGCGGAAAATTATTTTTGCAATGTACCAGTTCATCTCGTTGCTTGTTTAGTATTAAAAACTCTTGATTTCAATTCCTCCGAATATGCACGTCCCATCCAGTTTGAGAACTTTAGGGGGGTCGGTAATGTCTTTTGACTGCGGTCGCTTATCCTCGATTCCTCCAAAAATGCAGACCACATCCGATTTAATGCTCCAGTGAGCCGGAACAATGAGCTTCGTACCGCCAAAGACCTGGGTGACATCAATCATTACCGTTCCATTAATGTCCGCCTGGGTGAGATTAAGGTCGGTGCCGCCAAAGACAGTCGTGATATCGCCCCCTTTGAAATCCTTTGAAATGATGTTTTTCTTGGTACTGCCAAATATCGATGTTGCATCAATTGAGTCCTCGGAAGAAACCCCGGGCTCCCAGCCCCAGTCACGACGATGATGCCGTGGCCGGAAGATCATGAATAACCCAAAACAGATGATCAGCAACGGCCATATATAGTGCCTGATAGAAAGCTCGGGCACGAAATTCTCAATCAGAATAACCCCACCTATGACGATGGGTATGAGCCATCCAAAGCCCCGGAAGGAGTGCTTGGCGCCAATGAACAACCCAAGGGCAATGAGCAACGTTCCCCAGCTGAATATCCATTCGGGGAGTTCTATACCATATTGCCTGGCCAGTAGAAATGCACCAATAATTACCAACACAGAACCTCCGAATACCCGTCCTGAACGATGTTCCAGTCCCCTTCGTGGCTCCCGGGCTTCTCTGCCGATCTTGTCACTCAGTTCTTTCGAATACTTCTCATTATAATTTTCCATTGCACTTTAAAATTTATACTCAAATGAACGCAGGAATAGCCTGTGTGGCCATAGGGAAAAGGTGGGGACAGGGGAGAAGTAGGTGAATGTCGGAATCCTGTAGGTGAGCGGGACAGGGTTTGGTTCTTTGGTTTCAGGATCAACCAGGATAAAAGTAGGCAGTAGGCAAAGGGCAGTAGGCAATTGGAAGTTGACAACGGGCAGTTGACAAAAAATGTGGGACTGGTAGGTAGTAGGAACTAACAAGTAGGCAGTAGGCAAGGGGCAGGACTCCGATAGCCTGTTTGCACGGTAATTGTATGTGTATTTCACGTCTTCGTATGGACCTTCTCCGTGATCATACTTGACTCACACTTGACTCATTATTGGTCTAGTATTGGAACGCACCGGACTTTCTCCGGGCTTTCTCCGGACTCGCACCGGACTTTTTATGATTTTATTGGGTTTTCACGCTGAATTTCATGTATGGAGGTTGAAAAACCTTGCAGAGGTGCTTATTATTAGGTTCCCGCCTTACTCCATCCGCCATTTTTCTATGAAGTGAACTTCAGCCTTGGATCAGTTATCGATTGAGTTCAGAAGATACAAAATAGATTGCAATTTTGAATTCCCTTTGAGTCAGTTTTTTTCCTTCAACTTCATAAAGTTTACATTTGAGTCCCAGAGGGACGAAATATCGGTAAACACATCCCAGCCTCTCATAACGAAGTCTCGTAGAGACGAAATGAAGACCGTGTTTCGGAGTACTTCGGCAAGGCGATATCCCGTCATATAGGGACGAATTCTTCATACCCATAGCCTGCTGTACGAGAATTCCCTAGAGGGACGTTATGTAACAGTACTGCTTAATAGTGGTTACACTATAACAACGAATCCCTATTTCATTCATAACATATACTTTGTTTACCAATATGCCGTCCCTATGGGACTTGAGAGCGGGCAAATCTCGGTTCTAGTCCCAGGGACGAAATCTCGGTAAACAATCCCAACCCCTCATAACCAACCGGCAACCATTTACTTCCTCCCCAACGCCCACTCCATCAACGGTCCACTACTAATACTGGTGACGAGGGCCATAATCACCAATGAAACAAAAATAGTTTCATTAATGAGGCCGGACTCCAGGGCAAGTAATCCTAAAATGATTTCCATGGCTCCGCGGGCATTCATGCCAAAGCCGGCCGCCAGGGATTCGTTTCTGGAAAACCCACCGAGCCGGGCGCCAAAGCCACAACCGATCAGCTTGCCGGCGAAGGCAATGACGATGATCACAAGGGTGATCCACGGATCAAAATTGATCAGGAAGTTGACCTTGAGACCGATGCTCACAAAAAACAGCGGAGCAAATATGTTGTTGATGAACTGG
>DATHFS010000155.1:0-6096 GCA_035317975.1 Cyclobacteriaceae bacterium
TTGCAGATTACAAAGCAATTGTCTTTCCGCCCTGGCTTCCAGGCGGCGGTATACAACCGTGCTATCAATTTCAGCAAGCTCACCTTCGGCGACCAATTCGATCCTCAAACCGGGGATGTGAAGAGCCCCACATCGCTAGAAAATCTAAATACAGGCCAATCGAAATTCTTCCCCGATATCTCCATGGGCGGATTGCTCTTTAGCAAAAATGCCTGGTTGGGACTTTCTGCATTTCATATTACGGAACCTAACCAATCCCTGGTGGGAGGAACGGACAAACTGCCGATGAAGATCTCGGCACATGCCGGCTACAAATTCTTTTTCGAACAAGGGACAATGAAATCCGGTGTGTACTCGATCCCGCAGGAGCGGAGTGTTGCGCCCACCGTGCAATATCGGCACCAGGGTCAATGGGACCAGATGGACATTGGAATGTATTTCACTTTTGAACCGATCATCATCGGCACGTGGTACCGCGGTGTGCCGTTCAAAAAAGTGAATGGCTTTGCCAACAACGAATCGGTTGTCCTGTTGATCGGATTGACCAAGCGCGGACCCAAAGACGCTTTCAATATCGGTTATAGTTACGATTATACCATTTCCAAGTTAGGCCCCAGCAGCGGAGGTGCGCACGAGTTCAGTATCTCCTATTCCTGGTCGACCCGTGATCCGAGGAAGCCACCGAAGGATAAGTTGATAATACCTTGTCCGAAGTTCTAACCGGTGATCGGTAATCGGTGATCGGTGGGATTTTAGAATGGTAGTTAGCTTTTGGCATTTGGATGGGGGTGTTGGCAGAAGAAGGTGATCGGTAATCGGTGATCGGTGGAGGATGCAAGGTTACTAATAGTTTGGTCATGATCTTAGATACTCAGGGCGAATCCTCCTAATTGGTGATCCGTTACCGGTGGAGGATACAAGGGGTTCTAATAGTTTGGCTATGATCTTGGATACTAAGGGCGACTCCCACCGATTACCGATCACCGATTACCGGTTTGGTCCAGCATCGTCTCTCGGAGAGGACGATGCGAAATCCACGTATGACTCCCCGTCCCTCCGTATCGTCCCCTCGGGAGACGATACTTGACTATCCAGTTGTCCAGCATCGTCTCTCGGAGAGGACGATGCGAAATCCACGTATGATTCCCCGTCCTCCGTATCGTCCCCTCGGGAGACGATACTTGACAATTAGTCGTCATTGTTCGCACCGCCAATCACCGATTACCGATCCCCGATCACCGACTCCTCCTCACCCCCTCCATCAATCGGAGAGAACGTATCAGCCCCAATATGCAACAACGCATCCCCTGCATTAACGACGGGAATATTGTTCAGGCCGACGACGTAGCCGGTGATGGGAGATTTTATTTCTTCTTTAAACTCTCCGAACGGATCGGTCAGGTTACCTACCCACTGATTTTTATGCACCCTGTCTCCGGACGAAATGAGGGGTTGAAATAATCCGCCTGTCCTTGCCCGTATCCAGGAGGAACTCCACACTATCTTATTCTCCCGCGTTGGCTTGGGGGCATGGTCGATCATGTTGAGGTGGCGCATCAACCTCAGGGTCCCGTTAATTCCTTCTTCGATGGCTTGTTGATCAAATCGCAGGGATTCTCCTCCTTCGAACACGATAATGTGTTTACCGAGCTTGGCGGCGGACTGCCGGAGGGAATGCGGGCGAAACGGTGAGTCGATTGTAAACGCAGCATGAAAGGCATTCGCCAATTCTACATTTTTTGGGTCGTGCATGACGCAGCGCACCTGCGGATAGTTGGTGCGCATCGCTCCTCCGGTGTGAAAGTCAATTCCATAATCGATGAAGGGGATGACTTCCTTCATCAAATGATAGGCTACACGCGAAGCCAGGGAGCCGTTCTTACTTCCGGGAAAAGAACGGTTAATGTCTTTTCCGTCCGGAACATCGCGGGAATAGTTGAGAAAACCGTAGACATTGATGATGGGCATGCATACCACCGTTCCCCGCTGCACGCGGTTGTGCCCGGCGTCGATGATCCTCCTGACGATTTCCATTCCATTGATCTCATCCCCGTGCATCCCCGCGGTCAACGCCAGTACCGGACCCTCCTCCAGCCCCCGGTAAGCATAGATTGGTGTATCGATTTGCGTTCGCGATGGCAATCGCGCGATGTTAATGTTGATCTCTTTAAACTCGCCGGGGCGGATTGTATGGCCGGCTATTGTAACATCCTTCATAGACAGTGTCAGCAATTGGTGATCGGTGATCGGTAATCGGTGATCTGGTGGTTTGTCCTAACTTAAACTGGGGGTGCTTAACTAACGGGAAAATCGCATTCAGCAGTCTAACCTAGTCGTCATTGTTTACACACCACTGAACCGACCGATCACCGATCACCGATTACGCGTTCACCTTATCCTTCTGAATCGCCTTCCTCCCTGCATGCTTCTCAAGATAGTGATAAATCTTCCCGGCAATATCGACTTTGGTTGCGACCTCGATGCCTTCCAGTCCGGGGGATGAGTTTACTTCGATGATCAGCGGCCCGCGCTTGGACGGCAGCATATCGACACCGGCTACAGCAAGCCCCATTTTCTTCGCGGCGAGAATAGCGGCATGCTTTTCATGACGGTCTAGTTTGATGACCGTGGCAATTCCACCCCGGTGCAGGTTCGAGCGGAACTCTCCATCGCGCGCTTGCCGGCGCATGGCGCCAACGACTTCTCCATTGACAACAAAGGCGCGTATGTCGGCGCCTTTTGCCTCTTTAATAAACTCCTGAACAATAATGCGGGCCTTCACGCCATGAAAAGCTTCGATGACGGATTGCGCCGCTTTTTTATTTTCCGCCAACACCACACCCAGGCCCTGTGTTCCCTCCAGTACTTTGATCACGACCGGAGCGCCCCCCACGGCTTCGATTACCCCTTCCGTGTCGCGGGAGTAATCCATAAAAATGGTTTTCGGCATACCCAATCCTGCCCTCGAAAGTATTTGTAAACTTCGAAGCTTATCGCGCGAACGAATCAACGCCTGGGACTCGACCGCGGTAAAAACTTTCATCATTTCGAATTGGCGGACAACGGCTGCTCCATAAAAGGTGACAGACGCTCCGATTCTTGGGATCACGGCGTCGAAATAATCGAGCTTCCGGCCATTGTACCATACCATGGGATTCTTTTTCTCGATCAGCAACACGCACTTCATGTGATCGATGACATCCACTTTATGGCCGCGCTTTTCACCGGCTTCTTTCAGACGCCTCGTCGAGTAGAGTTTTGAATCCCTGGAAAGTATGGCAATATTCATGGCGTGGGTCGCTTTGTGATGTCTTCCACTCCGGTTGCGGTCAGCGGTTAACTTGAACCTTTGCTTTGTAAGATAAGTCTTTTTCAGTTACATCGATCAGGAACCGATGCCTCAGAATTTTCCTTCCCAGCAAAACGGGAAAACGCAACTTGTCGCGATCGCTAAGGGAGAATTCAGCTTTATAAGTTCGGTTATGAAGGGTAACGGTGGTCTTGATGACAAAGCGTTTCTCCGCTTCACCGAATGAGTTTTTAATGTCTCGTATTGTGAATTTTTCAAAAATGAATTTCATTCCTGTAAATTCCGGGTGCTCTTCGTCCAGCAAAATGAATTCTAATTTTCCATCAACGATCGCAGCCCGGGAGCAATGAAGACTGCACGTATACGCGCCGGTATCAATTTTTGCCTGGATGTCGGTTAAGCCCAATCCGGGTAGATCCACCCGATCCGATCGTCCTAGAATTTTCATAGTCTCTGGTCTTTAGCCTGTAGTCCTCCGTGTTGAGTCACGCGTTGTATCCAACTCAGGACGCAAGACCAGGGATTCAGGACTACTGACCCGATCCTTTGGAGATTTTGAAAGCAACCTGTGTATTTTCCCATTTCAACACCACCTGATCTTGATCAATTCCAATGTTGAACGTTTCTACAAAGCTCTCGGTTTTGGCGGGCTTCACTTTAACCCGGAGGAGATCTTCATTTTCTTTATAGTCATAATGGCCCCATTTAATCGTCTTGTTGATTATAATCACCCACTCATTTTCTCCCGGAATAGTGAATAAGGCATATTTGCCTTTGGCCAATTCTTTACCTTCAATTTTTGCCGGACCAACGATTTCAATGGACGTGGTTTCGTTCGCACCGGTGCGCCAGACTTCGCCATACGGAACCAGGCCGCCCATAATTTTGCGTCCTCTTGCAGAGGGTTGGTGATATTCGATTTTAATTTTTACACCATCAATCGTTCCTTCTGCCGTCGCCGGGGGACTGAGCATTTTATTATGCTGGGCCCATGAGCCGAATGGCAGGACCATGGCCAGCAGGAACGTGCCGAAGGAAAGATCTCGCTTCGTAATTTTTTGGGTTAGGAGCACAAATTAAACACAAAAGTGCCCTGAAACAATTCAGGGCACTTTCAATCTATTGAGAAAATTATAACCTGTAAACTAGGTTTGAAACGCATAAATCGTGCCAATGGTTTGCGTAAAACGGCACTTTCTCGCTAATTCCTAATTTAATTTATTGCCCAACGGGTTTAGTGCGGACAAGGCCCGTTTTCCACCACCCATTTTATTCATGGTCTTCATCATCTTTCTCATCTCTTCGAATTGCTTGAGCAATTGATTGACTTGCTGAATGGAAGTGCCGCTCCCCTTGGCGATCCGGGTTTTGCGGCTTGCGTTAATCACCTCCGGGTTCTGACGTTCACCAAGGGTCATCGAAAGAATGATTGCTTCGATTGGTTTAAATGAATTGTCGTCCAGGTCAACATCTTTTATTGCCTTGCCCATGCCCGGGATCATGCCCATCAGGTCCTTGATGTTGCCCATCTTTTTCATCTGGCCCAATTGCAAAAGGAAGTCGTTGAAGTCGAACTGGTTTTTTCGAATCTTCTTATTGATCCGCCGGGCCTCTTCTTCCGTGAAATTTTCCTGTGCTTTTTCTACCAGACTCACTACATCGCCCATGCCAAGGATCCGGCTTGCCATCCGGTCGGGGTAAAAGCGATCGATCGCCTCCATTTTTTCCCCGGAACTCACAAACTTGATGGGCTTTTCAACGATCCTGCGGATGGAAAGGGCAGCACCGCCCCGGGTATCGCCATCGAGTTTGGTCAGGACCACACCGTCGAAATTCAGTCGATCATGAAATGCTTTTGCCGTATTTACCGCGTCCTGGCCGGTCATGGAGTCGACGACAAACAACGTTTCGGACGGGCGGAGGGCCTCTTTCAACAGGGCAATTTCGTCCATCATGGCTTCATCTACCGCCAACCGGCCGGCTGTATCGACAATCACCACCCGGAGATTATTTTTCCGGGCATGTTCTACGGCGGCCCTGGCAATGCTCACGGCATCTTTATTTTCGGGCTCGGCATAAACTTCTACGCCCACTTGCTCCCCCAAAACTTTCAATTGGTCAATGGCGGCAGGACGGTAAATGTCACAGGCCGTCAGCAACACCTGTCTTCCTTGTCGCTTGAGATAGTTGGCCAGCTTCCCTGAAAAGGTAGTTTTTCCAGAACCCTGCAACCCTGCAATCAGGATAATCGCCGGGTTCCCTTCGATTTTGAGGTCCTCACTTTGCCCCCCCATAAGCTGGGTGAGTTCATCATTGGTGATTTTTGTTAAGAGCTGGCCGGGAGAAATGGCCGTGAGCACATTCTGCCCGATCGCTTTTGTTTTAATTTCATCGGTAACCTCCTTCGCCACTTTAAAGTTGACATCCGCTTCAATGAGGGCTTTGCGGATTTCCTTAATCGTAGCCGCAACATTGATCTCGGTGATCCTGCCCTGGCCTTTGAGGGTTTGGAAGGCTTTTTCTAATTTGAGATTTAAACTGTCAAACATGGAACACAGATTAAACTGATTTGGCTGATTACACTGATTGGGGGCTCCAAAGTTAAGCGGAGCAAATTCTACGTCCAAATCAAATTTTGAAAGGAAGGGAAGCCTCTTTTGTGGCGTTTGTGCTGCTTAGTGATTTCTTTGACCCTTCGATTCCGAACTTTTGCAACGGCCAATGCAGTCACGAAGGGCCACAAAGGGGGCATGAAGGACACAAAAACTCAGGGTCAAAATTTAGTT
>DATHFS010000156.1:0-4822 GCA_035317975.1 Cyclobacteriaceae bacterium
GCTGGAAAAAAAATTGGAGAGATTCCTGGGCGTCAGTCGATTTTGACCGGCAAGCCATGGTCGCATTTACTATTCCTCCTGGCGAGAAACATCCCGGCGACTGGGTTGCCGATTGGGCAAACATAACCGTGAAGTATAAGCATAGAACACCTTCCGCAACGTTCTTTTACCATGCTGTTTCCCGTATTAAAGAGGGTAAGATCGATCGGACAATAGTGTATTATAATGTAAATGATATCCTAGTCCAGCAAGGATTTACCATCACTCCCCCCGCATCAAAGGAGTCGGCAAAACCGAAAGAAATAAAAAAGAAGAAGGTAGTAAAGAAGAAACCAGCCAGAAAGAAATAGAAATTAAGTGTTGAAGTGTGTAAGTGTTTAAGTGTTTAAGTTAGTGCCCCCCTCAACTTCAACAATTAAGTGCGTAAGTGTTTAAGTTAGTATCCTCCTCAACTTCAACACTTCAACACTTAAACACTTCAACACTTCAACACTTAAACACTTCAACACTTCAACACTTAAACACTTCAACACTTCAACACATTACCCGATCTCAATCACCACATCGTCGGTCAAAGGGTGACCGACGCACGTGAGGACATAGCCTTCATCGCGTTCGGATTGGGAGAGGCCTTCTTCTTCATCGAGTTTTACTTTTCCGGAAATTGCTTTTCCGCGGCAAGCGGTACACAATCCACTTTGGCAACTATAGGGTAGGTCGATCCCCTGATCCAGCGCCGTTTCCAGAATAAACCGGTTGGGCTCTACTTTAACTTTGTATTCCTGACCATCGTAACGAATCGTTACGACATGGGCGGTCAGTGCGCCGCCCGGCGCCGGTGCGTCAGTTTTTTTCTCCTTGTCGAGCACGCCGGCAACAAAACTTTCCTTGAAGATCTTTTCTTTTGGTATATGCTGGAGCGCCAGCAGCGAATCTACATTTTTCATCATGCCTTCCGGCCCGCACATGAGATAGGTAGTCTTTTCCGTGCCCCAGTCCGGGATACGCTCAAAGAGTTTTTTCAGCATTTCAGGATTCAGCAATCCGGAATACCCCTGCCAGTTCATCGGGGCATTGTCGAGTACGTGGATGACATGCAATCTTCCTTCGTCTTCGGTCTGAAGGTGATCCAACTGGCCTTTAAAAATGATGCTCTCCTGGTCGCGATTGCAATAGATCAGCGAACACATGCTTTCCGGTTCCTGTGCGAGGATACTCTTAATGATCGACATCATCGGGGTAATGCCCGAACCTCCTGCAAACATAATCAAATGGCGCTTGCTATTCTTGTTGTACTCCGTCGTGAATTGGCCCATCGGCTCCATCACCTTTATTGTCTGACCCGTTTTGAGATGATCGGGAAGCCAGTTGGACATCAATCCGTTTTCCACCCGCTTCACGGTCACGGCCAAATCAGTATCAACAAACGGCGAGGAGCAAAGTGAGTACGCTCTTCTGACTTCCTTACCCTCAATGGTGGCGAGCAGCGTCAGGAATTGTCCGGCCTTATACTCGATTTTGCCTCCGGGAGGATGCTCCAGGATAAGCGCGATAGTTTCCCTGGTCTCGCGAACAATATCCTTGACCTTCAGGTCGTAATACTTCGGACCACTATGGGCTTCTTCTTTCTTTTCGCTCTTTTTAAATAATCCAAAAGCCATAAACTTGATGTTAATTCTCCCCTCAAATCGCGGTCGCGCCTGCATTTCCGGCGAATACCGAATACCGGGTACAAAGTTAATACCTCCTTGCCTATAATTTCAAGTGCTTCCCTTAATTGTGTATGGAGCCTGGCGCGCTTGTTTGGCCAAAGCCAATGAATGGATTAAATCTCAGTTCCAATAGCTAAAGCCTGCATTTTGATTATTTTAGCACCTTAATGATACCCTCGTGCAACTGAATCCCCTTACCGCTATCTCGCCTGTTGATGGAAGGTACTTTTCGATCACCAAACCGTTAAGTCCTTACTTTTCGGAATATGCACTTATACAGTATCGGATCCGGGTCGAAGTGGAGTACTTTATTGCGTTAACCGAATTTCATCTCCCCGAATTGGCGGCATTCCCGAAAGAAAAGTTGCCGCTCTTGAGATCGCTGTACCAAAATTTCAGCGAATCGGCTGCCCTGGAAATCAAGGAGATCGAAAAGAAGACCAATCACGACGTTAAGGCAGTTGAGTATTACCTGAAGGCTGCGTTGGATCGCCTCGGGCTTTCTGATTTCAGGGAATTTATTCACTTCGGGCTGACGTCTCAAGATATCAATAATACAGCGACGCCCCTTCTGTTAAAAGAATATCTGGACAAGGAATTTCTTCCGCACCTTCACGGACTTATTTCAAAGTTCGAAGATCACGGCAAGGCCTGGGGTTCCGTGTCCATGCTCGCCCGCACGCACGGACAGCCGGCCTCCCCTACCCGCCTGGGAAAGGAGATCCTGGTTTTTTCTGAACGCATCAAAAAACAACTCGATCTCCTGAAGACGGTTCCGCACTCGGCAAAATTCGGAGGGGCTACCGGCAATTTCAATGCACACCATGTGGCCTATCCGGAGATCGATTGGGTTGCATTCGGTGATCATTTTGTTTCGAAATACCTCGGACTCAGGCGAAGTCATCCCACCACGCAAATCGAGCACTACGACAACCTCGCCGCGTTGTTTGACAACCTGAAGCGGATCAATACTATTTTGATCGACTATTGCCGGGATGTCTGGCAATATGTAGCCATGAATTATTTCAATCAGAAAATCAAGGAAGGTGAAGTAGGATCTTCGGCCATGCCCCATAAGGTCAATCCCATTGATTTTGAAAATGCGGAGGGAAACTTGGGACTTGCCAATGCCCTGTTCGAGCACCTGTCTGCCAAGCTTCCGGTTTCCCGGCTGCAGCGCGATCTCACGGACTCCACCGTGCTACGAAATATTGGTGTGCCCCTCGCCCATTCGTTCCTGGCGTTGAACTCCATTGAGCGAGGGATGGATAAACTGGAATTGAACCGCGATGCCATAGACCTTGATCTGGAAAACAACTGGGCTGTCGTGGCTGAAGCTATCCAGACCATCCTCCGAAAGGAAGGGTACCCGAATCCATACGAAGCGCTGAAAATTTTTACCCGGGTAAATGAAAAAATAACGAAGCAAACGATCACCTCGTTTATTGATCAACTTAAAATCTCGGATAAGGTAAAAAAGAGGCTCAAAGAGATTACCCCGTTTAATTATACGGGAGTTTAAATACCAATTCTTGGTGTTCTTTGTGGACTTCGTGCCTGCGCGCCGTAGCGCTTCGGCGCGCAGGCGTGACCCAGCATTTGGCAAATAGGAAAGCTTTCTTCTCGACAAGCCTTAAGAAGGGCTAGTCCTTGTTATACGGATTATACAAAAACTTCCGCTCCGCAAAATCATACAAGGTCAATTTTCTCAGGTCAAAATAAGCGGTCCAAAAGTCCTTAATCGCCGTGATGTAACTGCGCTTAGCGTCGTCCTTTTCCCGTAGAGCAATATTCAAATTTGTAATATCAATTTTTCCGATGAGGTAGCGGTTCTGCGCAACGTTATAACGCTTGAGGGCGACTTCGTCCGATTTCTTGGTGATCTCCAACTGGAGGTAGAGCATCCTAAACTGTCGCACTTTGGTGAGGATTTGCTGTTCAAAGGTCACCTCATCCTGTGCGATCGCATAGTCCAGAAACCGTTTGTTTGCATAAGCAGTTTGCATTTTTGCGCGCCGGCGCCCCCAATCTAGAATAGGGATATTAAAGGTGACGTTGGCCGCCTGTTGCTTCGTTGGGTTTCGATAAAGATCATTGAATGTCGACCCGACGTTGTTCAAACCATACGTTGCATTGATACCCACCTGATACAGCTGGCCCCGTACAAAGGCGACCTGTGACTCTGCTTCCAGTTTTCGCCGCTCAAAGGCTACGAAATCCATCCGGGTCTGTTTGGCGTGCTCTATGGCCTCGTCCTCTGAAACCTCAATGGTTGGAATCTGATCGGGCAAGATAAGCGTAAAACTTTCCCCATTCCGCAAACCGATGTAGGTTCGCAAATCAAGACTGGTCGTCTGCAGAGCAAGATTGGCCAGGCCAACATCCTGCCGCGAGCGCAACAACTGCAACTCCACCTGCAACAGTTTGTCTTCCGACGTCGTACCAATATTGTACCGCCCCTGTTCAATCTTATAAATAGTGTCGTTGTTGACCAGATTGTAATTGGCAATCTGCAGATTCACCTGCGCCACCATGACATTAAAAAAGAAAGTGACTGCATCTTTCCCGATCTGCTCCATACCTTCCGCGTATTCCCGTTTGGATTCTTCAAACCGGATGGGCTGGATCTTTTTATCCCATTTATACGCGTTGTACGACAGGAGAGGCTGGAACAATGAAATGTTCATTGGACTTCCGTTCCATTGGGTGTATCGGGCCGAGATATCCTTAAAATAATTGTAGTTCGAGTTCACCGCAATCAATCCACCCGTCCATTGGATAGGCTGTTGGAGTGCGAAATTTATTCCCGGGTTAATCTGGTTGACGGGCAAATAAAGAAACGATCCATCCGGCTGACGTATCTGAGTGATGCTATTGCTGAAGAGTGTACCTCCTCCGAAATTGTTCATTTGAACTTGCGGATTGTAGTTGGTACGGAACGACCTGTACACCCAGTATTTGGTTTCACGCGTGGTCTCTGTTTGTTTAAAGGCCGGCGACTGGGTTTGCGCACGGTGAATTACCTCTTCAATGGTGAAAACATTTTGAGCAGGCAGGTCGGAGAACAGAGAAAAAAGAAGGAATGCAAGGCAGGCGTTTTTTCTATTCAT
>DATHFS010000157.1:0-2181 GCA_035317975.1 Cyclobacteriaceae bacterium
AACAGACAGTCCTCCCCTTGTAGGGGATCCGGGGTATCATCATTTTGTCTGTATGTCCTGAGGCGTAAAAAATATCGAACGGAAAAGGGGAAGGGCCGAGGGGATTGACAAGGTGAAGGTGCCCGCTCTCCTGCATCGGCAAAATATTTTCTTTTAGAAAACTCGCTTTCTCACGGGCATTGGGTTGGGTCGCCCATTTCCAATGGTCTTCATTGGACCAATACTTCGCATTCTTAAATGTCAACTCCGTTTTCCCCTCTGTTCGCCGAAGTCCTCCCCCGCAGTGATCGAAGTGAAGGTGGGTAAGAAACATATCCGTCACATCATCTTCGTGAAAGCCGGCTTCGTGAAGTGATTTTAACAGGCTATGATCTCCGTGGAGCTGGTAATAGCTGAAGAATTTAGCGTCCTGCTTGTCGCCCAATCCGTTGTCAATCAAGATCAACCGATTCCCGTCCTCCACCAGCAGACAGCGCATGGCCCAGGAACACAAATTATTTTCGTCAGCAGGGTTGGTTTTCTGCCAGATGGATTTGGGTACCACGCCAAACATCGCACCGCCGTCAAGCTTGAAGTTGCCTGTGTGAATAGTGTGTAGTATCATTTAGGTTTTTCCAGCTATCTGGGGCAGTAGGCAATCAGTAGGCAGTAGGCAAAAGGCAGTAGGCAATGATTGGTCCAATTGAAACTTGTCTACTGTCCATTTTAAATAAATAGGCAATAGACAAATGGCAGTAGGCAATGATTTTCCCCTATTTAAACTTGTCAACCTCCATTTTCAATTGTCTATTGTGGCACTATCGAAAGCCACTGATCCTCGCTCCATGATTCAAGCAACCAACTTGCGGCCTTGCAATCACTTTGCCTATTGTCTTTTGCCCATTGCCTACTGATTGTCCGCTATTCCCATTCCTGACGCCTACTAATCTTTGCACCTTGATCTTTGCAACCCACTTGCACCTTCAAATCACATTGCCTATTGCCCGTTGCCTACTGCCTACTCTTCCACAACTCCCATCGCACTAAACTTCTCAATGCGTTGATTGATCCGATCGCGGACGGGGATCTTTTCTAATTCTTTGAAATTCTCAAGGATCACTTTTTTTACTTCGGCTGCCATTCCTTTTACATCATTGTGGGCTCCGCCCAAAGGTTCCCTGATAATACCATCGATGAGTTTGTTTTCCAGCATGTCCCTGGCAGTAAGTTTCAACACGTCGGCGGCTTGCTCCTTGAAATCCCAGCTTCGCCATAGGATCGAAGAGCAGGATTCGGGAGAGATCACGGAATACCAGGTATTCTCCAGCATCAACACGCGATCGCCGATGGCAATGCCCAGCGCTCCTCCGGAGGCGCCTTCTCCAATAACCAGGCAGATCACCGGAACCTTGAGCATGAACATTTCCTTCAGGTTGCGGGCAATGGCTTCGCCTTGTCCGCGTTCTTCGGCTTCCAATCCGGGAAAGGCTCCCGGTGTATCGATAAAGGTAACGATGGGCTTATTGAATTTTTCCGCCATCTTCATCAGGCGCAGGGCCTTGCGATACCCTTCGGGGTTGGCCATACCAAAATTGCGCATCTGCCGCTGTTTGGTGTTGCGGCCTTTTTGCTGGCCGATGAACATGAATGTCTGGCCCTCCAGCGTACCAAACCCTCCTATCATGGCTTTGTCGTCTGCTACGGTGCGGTCACCATGGAGTTCAATAAAGTCGGAAGTAATTTCATATATATAATCCAGCGTGTAAGGCCGGTCGGGATGACGGGAAAGTTGAACACGCTGCCACCCAGTGAGGGTTTCAAACGTTTCTTTCTTGAGTTCTGCGATTTTCTTTTCGAGGGTCTGAATGGCCTTGTTCACCGACTCGTCGCTGGCGTCCGCCAATGTTTTCATATCGGTAAGTTTGGCTTCTAGTTCGGCTATGGGTTTTTCAAAATCCAACAACGTCATCGTTAGTATTTAAATGAGGAGTACAAAATTAATAGAATTTTGAATAATGGGTTGTTTCCCGCAGATCGCGCAGATTTCGCAGAAAAGTCTTGGCTCTACGGCCAATGAAATTAAGAATACCTAAGTTTCTTAGGTATTCAGGAACGATGCTCTCAATCAGAAAAGTTAAGGCTTTTTGACGGGGACAGTTGCGGTGGTTGCAGGGGCCGGGGCGGGCGCGGGGGTAATGCCGA
>DATHFS010000158.1:0-3886 GCA_035317975.1 Cyclobacteriaceae bacterium
TCCCAGGATCGTACCTATCTCACCTTCGAGGAAATGATGGAGAAGGAGAGTAAACTACCGGCCACTCAGCGAATTGATTTTGTCACTATTGTTACACCCAACTTTGCGCACTTTGCTCCGGCGATGCTGGCCCTGGATAAAGGGATTCATGTCGTGATCGAAAAACCGATTACGTTCACGCTCGATGAGGCAAAACAGTTGAAGAAAAAAGTGGAGCAAACCGGCTTGATCTTGTTACTTACCCATACCTATTCCGGATATCCCATGGTAAAGCAAGCACGTGGGATGGTGAAAGAAGGCGCCTTCGGGAACATCCGGAAAATATATGTTGAATACCCGCAGGGCTGGCTAAGCAAACTAAGTGAAAAAGAAGGCAATGCCCAGGCAGCCTGGCGGACCGACCCAAAGAAATCAGGTAAAGCCGGGGCGATGGGAGATATTGGCACACATGCCGCTCATTTGGCCGAATATATTTCCGGTCTGAAAATAACCCACCTGTGCGCGGATCTCAACATCCTGGTAAAAGGGAGGGCGCTGGATGACGATGGCAATGTGCTTTTGAAATTTGACAACGGCGCAGCTGGGGTATTAATGGCTTCGCAAGTTGCTGCCGGCGAAGAGAATGCGTTAAAGATCCGTATTTATGGTGAAAAGGGGGGACTTGAATGGGCACAGCAAGAGCCCAACACGCTGATCACCCGTTGGCTTGATAAGCCCGTCGAGATCCTGCGCGCCGGAACAAATGGATATCTTTCCCCCGACGCCATACACAATTGCCGAACACCCGCCGGTCACCCGGAAGGATACCTGGAAGCATTTGCGAACCTTTACCGGAACTTTGCTTTGACTTTATCGGCACGGATAGACGGAACCAAACCGCCCGCGGCCGCATTGGATTTTCCTTCCGTGGACGACGGCATCAGGGGAATGGCGTTTATTGACACCGTTGTAAAAAGTGGTCAGAGCAAAGAGAAATGGACCGCTTTTGAGGCTTAACAAAAAAAGAAAATGCAGACATTAAAAGGACCGGGAATATTCTTAGCCCAGTTTATGGGCGATGAAGCTCCATTCAATAACCTGAAAACAATTTGTAAGTGGGTGGCTTCGTTGGGATATACCGGAATACAAATTCCTACATGGGACGGCCGGTGTATTGATTTGAAGAAAGCAGCGGAAAGTAAGGATTATGCCGATGAACTTCGCGAAACCGTGGAGTCCTGCGGACTGAAAATCACAGAGTTGTCAACGCACCTTCAAGGTCAGCTCGTTGCCGTTCATCCGGCATATGACGTCCTGTTTGATGGCTTTGCTCCAAAATCAGTTCATGGCAAACCAAAAGAAAGGACAGCCTGGGCCGTTGATCAACTGAAATTGGCCGCCAGGGCGAGCAAGAACCTTGGCCTTGACGTGCACGCCACTTTTTCAGGGGCTCTCCTTTGGCACACGTTCTATCCCTGGCCGCAGCGCCCGGCGGGCCTGGTCGAGGATGGATTTAAAGAACTTGCAAAACGGTGGCTTCCGATCCTGAATGCATTTGACAAGGTAGGGGTGGACCTTTGCTATGAAATTCATCCGGGCGAAGACCTTCATGATGGAATCACCTTCGAGCGGTTCCGGGAAGCAACAGGAAACCATAACCGTGTTTCCATTCTCTATGATCCCAGTCATTTTGTCCTTCAACAATTGGACTATCTCCAGTTCATCGACTTTTATCACCCCTTCATCAAAATGTTTCATGTGAAGGATGCTGAATTCAATCCCACCGGCAAGAGCGGGGTGTATGGAGGATTTCAGGATTGGATCGATCGTCCGGGGCGGTTTAGATCGCTTGGCGATGGTCAGGTCAATTTCAAATCTATTTTTTCAAAGCTTGCCCAATACAATTACACGGGATGGGCCGTGCTGGAATGGGAATGTTGCATCAAGCACCCCGAACAGGGAGCCGCAGAAGGCGCTCCCTTTATCAAGGAACATATTATTCGCGTGACGGAAAAGGCGTTTGATGACTTTGCCGCGGCAGGAAAAAATCCTAAACTCAATAAAAAAGTACTCGGTATTTAAACACTCAAATCATGAAGAAGACGATTTATTTTTTCAGTTTCATTATAATTCTCGCAATGGTGGAGGCCTGTGGCTCCAAAAAAGAAACCAAAAACACGGAAGAGTACGTAGCCAATGAAAGTGCAACCGAGGCAGCTCCGGCCGGGGATGCGATCAGTATGGGCGAATCCCTGGTAAAAGCCAGCGACTGTAAGACGTGCCATCATTCCACCAACAAGATTATCGGGCCGTCCCATACCGACGTGGCGAAGAAATATGAATTCACCAAAGCCAATGTAGAAATGCTGGCGCAAAAAATTATTAAAGGAGGCACGGGAGTTTGGGGCCAGGTACCGATGAGCCCGCATGCCGATGTCTCCGAGGCCGATGCGGAGAAGATGGCACGCTATGTGCTGTCACTCGATGGTGAAAAGGAACACTAATTTAAAATTTAAGATTTAAAGCTATTTAAGATTTAGAGTTAGAATTTCAATTTGAAAAGGAGTAAGCACCAATAGTAAATATTAAAAGTTTTAAATCTTAAATTTTAATCTATGAAACTACCCGGAAAAATCAGTCTGATTGTCCTTTTATCTATTTCCCTAAGTTCCCATGGTCAGATGAATACCCTCACTGAAAAAGAAAAAAAAGAGGGTTGGAAGCTTCTCTTCGATGGTCAGACAACGGCCGGCTGGTGCAATTATAATAGCGAAAAGATAGGACCTGGCTGGAAAGTCGCCGACGGTTTGCTTTATCTCGATGCCGCCAACAAAGGCCAGCCTTCCGGCGGAGATATTATTACCAACGGCGAATTTGAGAATTTTGAATTGAGTTTGGATTGGAAGATAGAACCTTGCGGAAATAGCGGTGTCATCTTCAATGTCGTGGAAGATCCGAAGTATAAGTATACGTTTATGACCGGTCCGGAAATGCAGGTCCTGGATAATGCTTGCCACCCGGACGCCAAAATTGACAAGCACCGGGCAGGAAATTTGTATGACCTGATTGAAAGCAAAACGGTTGCCGTTCACCCCGGTGGGGAATGGAATCACGCGAGAATCATTTCCAACAAGGGTCACCTTGAGTTGTGGCTGAACGACAACAAGCAAGTGGAAACGGAAATGTTTACTCCTGAATGGGAGGCGATGATCAAGGCCAGCAAATTCAAGGACATGCCTGCCTTCGGTAAGGCCCGGAAAGGCCATATTGCCCTTCAGGAACATGGCCACCAGGTATGGTTCAGGAATATTAAGATCAGGGAGATGAAATAGGATCGCCGGGTCTCGTTTTATCAGTCCCCTAACTCGTGATACCATGATCATTGGGATCTTTGATAATGAATTTGTGAAATGCGAGTTGGATGATTCCTTACCCGTATTGCGTCACCGGTGGAAATTTGAGTTGCCCGGGGAAGAATTCAGGAACAACCTGATGAGGGTGTTGGAGGAATATGAGACGTTGAAGAAAACGTATGCCCGCCTGGCCTGGCTGGCCGACACGACACACCTGGGTGAGATCGATGAAGGAGTGGATGAATGGCTGGTGAATGTATGGGAAGACTTATTGTTTAGGAAAGCCGGGGTAAAGATCCACGCCGTTATTCTGGGAGCCAGTATTTTTGCAGACTATCCTATGGAGAAGTTCAAGCTTGACGCGGAGGACAAATTCATGGCCTATAATGTACATTTAGGCGTATTCTCAAACGAAAAAGAAGCTTACGATTGGATTAAACTAAATCAGTTGAACTTATGAAACGCAGACAATTTATTCAAACTTCTGTACTGGCTGCCTCGGCGGCAGTGGTTGCTCCTTCTTTTTCATTTGTTGAAAAGAAGACCATCGGATT
>DATHFS010000159.1:0-3157 GCA_035317975.1 Cyclobacteriaceae bacterium
ATTAGTAATCGGGTCAACAAGTAGGCGATAGGCAAACAAGTAGGCAGTAGGCAACGGGCAGTAGGCAAAGAGTTTAGTAGTGGATGAAGTACGGACGAAGAATCAAAAAGTAGGCAGGGAGAAGTAGGCAATAGGCAATAATACTCCCCCGCTTTGCTGTCACCACTCGCTATTTATTCACTATTGGTAATCAAGTCTCAATTAGATAGCTCTTTGCCAACTGCCCTTTTGCCTACTGCCTACTGATTGTGTTTGGCAAAATCTGAAAACCTTTATACTTTTGCCACCCCCGCCTACGCGAGACGCTCCGGCGGGCAAGCCTGCTGACCGATTTGGATAGGCGGGTAGTCCCTCGTTGAAAATTGATTTCAAAGTCTTTGCCCAGGTGGTGAAATTGGTAGACACGCTACTTTGAGGGGGTAGTGCCGCAAGGTGTGCTGGTTCGAGTCCAGTTCTGGGCACTCCTCATCCCCCGGCCCCTTCTCCTGGAGGAGAAGGGGAGGAAGGGGTTTCTCCTGAAAGAGAAGGGAACGAGGGCCGAAGTGGTGAAATTGGTAGACACGCACGTTTCAGGGGCGTGTGCCGCAAGGTATGCGGGTTCGAGTCCCGCCTTCGGCACTTTCAAGAAGCCCAGCGCTAGCTGGGCTTCTTGCATTCAGATCAAATTCTGTTCATTCTCAAATTCTGCCTGCCCCGACTCTTGTCGGTGGCAAATTCTGATAGTTGAGCCGAGAATGGGATTTGAACCCACGACCTGCTGTTTACGAAACAGCTGCTCTACCGCTGAGCTATCTCGGCATTGATCAGAATTTCAGAATGTGAGAATTTTCAGAATTAGGATAGAAAGATCAACATCACAAACTACCATTTGAGTGACCTCCAGAAGGGAACTTCACCTGATGTTACTTTTGATCCGTTATTAGTCAATTCAGCCAATTCTCAAATTCCGCCTGCCCCGACTTTGTCGGTGGTAAATTCTGATCGCAAATTCTTAAATTCTAACCAATTCTGATCAATTATTCATAAAAAGCATAACTTGAAACGAAGTTTATGTTATCGAAAAAATGTAAGTACGCTATTCATGCGCTGGTTTACCTTGCCGATCGCTATCAGCAGGGTCCGGTGCACATCCAGGAAATTGCTGAGGCCCAGCATATTCCAAAAAAATTTCTGGAGGCTATCCTTTTGGAATTGAGGAATGCCAAGATTTTGCACAGCAAGAAGGGCAAAGGGGGCGGCTATTACCTCTACAGGAAGCCGCAGGAGGTGAATTTGATTGAAATTATACGGCTTATGGATGGGGCGATTGCGATGCTTCCATGCGTGTCCCTCAATTATTATGAACCCTGCGAGGAGTGCCTTGATGAAAAGACATGCGGCATCCGGTTTGCCTTCCTGGGGGTTCGGGACGAAACGCTGCGAATCCTCTCGGAAAGCACCCTCGACCAAATCGCAAAACAGGAGAAAACCATCGGAAAACGGTAAATTCGCATCTGAATAATATCTATAATATCTATAGACTTTAACTATATTTGCGTTTATTTTATAAACTTAAACGATTACTATTATGGCAATACGATTAGGAGATATTGCGCCTGACTTTCAGGCAGAAACCACCGAAGGGACCCTCAAATTTCATGACTGGCTGGGAAGCAGCTGGGGCGTCTTGTTTTCACACCCTGCCGATTTCACACCGGTTTGTACGACTGAATTAGGAGCCGTTGCTAAGCTCAGGGCGGAATTTGACAAACGCAACGTAAAAGTCATTGCGATCAGCGCCGACCCGCTGGAGTCACATACCAAATGGATCGGTGATATCAATGAAACCCAAGGCACAAAAGTTGACTATCCGCTGATCGCCGACCCCGATTTCCGGATCGCAAACCTCTACGACATGGTCCATCCTCAGGTAAGCGACAAATTCACCGTTCGCTCTGTGTTTGTGATCGGACCTGACAAAAAGGTGAAACTGACCATCACCTATCCCGCTTCGACAGGACGAAATTTTGATGAAATCCTCCGTGTCATTGATAGCTTACAATTGACCGCCAAGTATAGTGTCGCCACGCCTGCCAACTGGAAGCACGGAGAAGACGTAATTATTACAACTGCAGTGAAAGACGAAGATATTCCGGGCAAGTTCCCCAAAGGGCATAAGCGCATTAAGCCCTATTTGAGAACGACACCACAGCCGAATCTTTGATCAGAATTTGCAGAATTAGAGAATTAAATTAAGAGAGGCCCCGATGTCGGGGCCTTTTCATTCATGCAAAGTCTTCACCACAGAAGTCCCGGCGCCCCGGGGCAGACGCATCTCTCTGATATTTTTCCTGCCACGAAATCAGATTGAACGTTGCGCCCCCTCAGCGCCTTTGCGTCTCCGCGGTGAAAAATTCTTATAAAATAGGACTAAATTTGTATTGAAATAAGAGACTTATGAACCGTGCAGAAGTCGTGCATAATTTACATCGGGAGAAACCGATGAACGAAATGCCAGTGATGCTGGATGGTGAAGGGATTATGCTTTTTTATCCTCATGTTCCACAGTCTGCCATTGCAGAGGTCACCAAAGTATTGCAGTCCCGGTGGATTGGACAAGGACCCCGGGTCGCTCAATTTGAAAAAGAGTTTGGCGAACGATTTTGCGGAAAGTGTTCCCCTCTGGCCGTGGGGTCTGGAACCGATGCGCTGCACCTTGCTTACCTTCTTGCCGGCCTGGAGCCGGGAGACGAAGTTATTACTCCCGTATTTACGTGTACGGCTACCAGTATTCCCTTTCTTTATATGGGGGTGAAGATCAGGTTTGCGGATGTCGATCCGGAAACACTCAATATCAATGTAAAGCACGTTCGTGAACTCATTAATGAAAAGACCAAAGCGATAGTATGTGTGCACTATGGAGGGCTTCCCTGCGATATGGATGAACTCCATTCCGTCGCCAGGGAATACCAGATCCCCGTGATTGAAGATGCGGCCCATGCTCTGGGCGCAACCTATAAGGGGAAAATAGTGGGTGAGATTTCGCAATTCACCATGTTTTCATTTCAGGCCATTAAGGCATTAACAACGGGAGACGGGGGCATGGTGGTATTGCAAGACCAGGACTTGGTTTCAAAGGCGGAACGGATTCGCTGGTTTGGCATCGACCGCTCCAACA
>DATHFS010000160.1:0-2584 GCA_035317975.1 Cyclobacteriaceae bacterium
TTTTGATGAAGTGACCCTGAGCGTTAAGGCCGCCGGTCTTCCTCCCGTTGTAAACGCAGGGCCGGATAAGATTTTAACACTTCCATCCAACTCCTTCAGCCTGACTGCCACCGCCTCAGATCCCGATGGAACCATTGCCGCTTATTCCTGGACAAAACAAAGTGGACCCGCCGCGACGATGTCGGGTACAACCACGATAACCCTGTTTGCCTCGAACCTTCTTGCAGGTACATATATATTCCGGCTGACGGTGACCGACAACAGCGCAAAAACAGGTTTCGATGACGTTACTGTAACAGTGAATCCGGCAATTGTTTCCACTGTCCTCTACAGGATCAATGCAGGCGGGGACATTATCGCGGATACGCCCATCAATTGGGGCGCGGATACACAGTTGACCAAATCGGGCTACCTCGGACTATCAACAGCGAATTATACTTGCGGCACTTCAGTTTGGCCGGGATCCGGTAACACGACAGGCGCTCCGGACGCCATCTTCGGCCCCAACCGCTATAACGCGGCCCATCTCAATGTGGGACCGATGCTTTGGAATTTTCCCGTGACTTCAGGGACGTATGAGGTTCGATTGTTCTTCGCCGAGACTCCCTATGCGGGGGGCGTGAAGACGGCAGGCGCGCGAGTGTTCAGCATAGCGATGGAAGGAAATACGGTATTAACCAACTATGACATCTATGGAAGCGTGGGTATGGGCGCAGCCAAAAAAGTCTTTCAGGTCATGGTGACCGACGGCGTTCTGAATATGAATTTCATCCCGGTAATTGGAAATCCACAGGTCAATGGTATTGAAATCATTTCACTGAGTGGAGGCAGTGTGCCGGGTGCCAGAACAAATGCTGTCGCGGGAGATGAGAATCCACTACCCGCAACAGAGACAACGATGGATGCTTATCCCAATCCATTTCATGACACAATCAATGTCCCTTTTGAGAGTGAACAACCAACGGTATCCGTTTCATTAATGGATTTGGGCGGGCGGGAGGTTCATAGGGAAACACAGAATAATGTCACCTTGCTCACCCTGGATCTGTCTGCTGTATCTATGCCGAATGGAATTTATATTCTTGTCGTGAAGCTTGGCGGAAAACAATTCTCACAGAGAGTAATGAGGCAATAAAATAACAAGCATTCGTGGAAATTATTCTACGATATGAAAATCAGAAAATAAAGACGTTAAGCTCCCTTTGTCATTTGGTCGACAATAGGTTGACCACCGATCATCCTGATCGTGCCTTAATGGCACATTTCCTCCCGGAAGAAATCCGGTCGTCGATTAGCCTGCTCATTCCTTACCAATTGCGGTGTTATTACAAAAAATATTTTTGTTTTGCCGCTATCACGGCAATCCAAATCGTTTTTTGACTTTTACCCTTACCCCAATTTCAGAATGAAGTGTTACTACCCACCTCTTAAACAAAAGTTATGCCTCACCGCGGGATTGATCGCCCTAATGATGATCGTTCCACTCGTTCCTTCCTTTGCCCAATGCAATTGCAAATTCACAATTCCTGCCGGATCCACCTACGTTTACTTTGACGGAGCTGCCAAAGGTGTGCTGCCGGGGGATGTAATATGCGTGCAGGCCGGAATCCATAGCACTATTCAGTTTATAAATATAAAAGGTATGCCTGGCAATCCGGTCATCATCAGGAACTGCGGAGGGCAGGCGCTGATCGGCGGTCCGACGGCCTCCAACGGAATGCTCTTTACCGGATCCCGTTATGTTCACGTCACCGGCACGGGAGACAGCGGCTTTACCTATGGGTTGAAAGTCGTTCAGACCATCGCGGGCTCACAAGGACTTGCTTATGCCGGGTTAAGCTCTGACATTGAAATCGATCACATGGAGATCCAAAAGGCAGGATATGTGGCCATCATGGCCAAGACCGACCCCAGCAAGAATTGTGCGGACGTTTCTGCCGTTCGTCCGAACTTTACACTGTATAATGTATCCATTCATGATAACTACATTCATGATTCCGGGGGAGAGGGAATTTACCTGGGGGATAGTTTCTATAGCGGCACGTTGGTTTTCTGCGGGCGCACACAGTATTGCCATGAAGTCAGGGGTGTACGAATTTACAATAACCGTTTTGAGAACACCGGTCGTGAATCCATCCAGGTGGGTGCAGCTGTGTCCGACGTCGAAATTTACAATAACAAAATTTACAACTATGGAACCCTGAACCTCAACTCCCAAAACGGCGGCGTTCAATTGGGTGTGGGTACGGCCGGCAGGCTTTATAACAATTTCATCAAGGGCGGAACCGGGCCGGCGATCGCTGTCCAGGGAATAGGCGGCGACTATGTCTATAACAACGTGATCGTCAATCCCGGTCAGCAAGGCATCACGATCAACCCACGGCCTACTCCCCTTACAACTGACATTGTGAATAGGGGATTCATCGGTGGAATATATGTTATGAACAATACGTTTGTGAATGCGGCCAGCGGCGCCATCATCGAATTTGAAAACGCCGCTACCGGGAATGTGTTATATAATAATCTTATCGTCGCTTCTTCCTCCGTCTGGGACAAAACGTATGCCTATACGGATTGGAAGAAG
>DATHFS010000161.1:0-9976 GCA_035317975.1 Cyclobacteriaceae bacterium
ATTGCGCTGGTTGACCAGAACAAGGTTGTTTCTGCCCTTCGGGGTACAGAAGTGGTTGCTGACGCCACCAACCTCCTGGCATTGGAATCCAGTAAGCGGAGGAAATCATCCCGCTTCGATAATGAGGCTATTCATCTTTGCACACTACATCGTCATGTCCGCGCCCAGGCGATTCCCAGGGGTAAAGGATTCACACCCCATTTCAAAGTCTTCTTTCCCTGGTGGAAGTTTCAAAAGCCGATCACGCCTATTATCAACATACGAGGTTTTCACTCAACCTTGTTCACCATGACAAGGAATACAACCTTGGCGACGGTGGTTTTGTCGACTTGGGACAAAAGCTCACCAGTAACCATAAGGAACGGATGTTTATAAGTGGTATCGGGATTGAGTTGCTGTTGAAGTTGCAACTGGGGTTAATTTAAGATTTTAAATTTTAAATTGATTTCTCAACAACAACGGCCGTGCCATAAGCAAGTACTTCGGTTAAACCACTCATCACGTCGTTGGCATCGTATCGCATGTTGATAATCGCATTGGCTCCTTTTTCGCGTGCATGGCGAATCATCAGTTGGAGGGATTCTTCCCGTGCCGTTTCACACAGTTCAGTGTAAATGGTACTTCTGCCACCAAAAAGCGTCATGAAGCCCCCTGCAATATTGCCGACAATGCTGCGCGATCGCACGGTGATGCCTCTGACCAGTCCCAATTGTTTAGTAATCCGGTACCCTTCCAGCGAAGTACTGGTTGTTATCATCGTAAGGTCGTCCATAGTAGGTTGATTAGGGTTAGATACAAAACTAGTCATTTAAGATTTAAAACTTTTACCTAGATTTATCTCCGCGGTTGTCCGCACAACAAACCTAAACAAATCACAATGAGCAAATACGATATCATTACCGTTTTTGGTGCTACCGGTAAAGTAGGCAGGGAAATGCTGGAATTTTTCTCTCAGGGAGGAACGTATTGCCGGGCCGTCACGCGCGATCTGAAAAAAGTGAAAGCCCATTCCTTTGTCACGTGGATCGAAGGCAACCTGGCCGACAAGAACAGCCTGTACAATGCGATCGCCGGGAGCAAACGGCTTTTTCTGACAACTTCGTTTAGTGAGAAGATGGCGGACTTGCAGAGTAACGCCATCGACGTTGCCCGGGAGGCGGGGGTGGAGCACATCGTGAAACTATCCACGAAAGGCGTATCGGAAAAATCGGATTTTCTCATTCCCAAACTGCACTACCAGATCGAACAAAAGCTCAAGAGTTCGGGGCTGAACTGGACGATCTTGCAACCGTCGTCGTTCATGCAAAACTGGCTAGGGGATTTCTCCGACGCGATCAAGAAGGAAAGGAAGATCTATGACGCCGTCGGGGATATTAAAATGCCGTTTGTCGACGCCCGTGATATTGCTGAAGTGGCGGTCAGAATTCTGATCACCCCGGAGAAGCACGTCAATAAGACCTACATGCTAACCGGAAGCGAGGCCGTTAGTTACTACGAAGTTGCCGAAGCAGTCAGTCAGGCCATTCACGAACCGGTGACGTATATCTCCCAAACGCCGGAAGAGGCCCGCAAGCGGCTGGAAGCAAAAGGGCTGCCCGAGTGGGCTGTCAAATTGTTTCTGGTCATGGCCAAAAACCAGCAAGCCGATGGGGCTACCGTATCTACGGCGGTGCAGGAGATCCTGGGCAAGCCCTCCCGGAATGTCTATTACTTCGCCAAGGATTATGCCAGCTGGTTCAAGTGAGGTTCCAAGTTAGCTTCTTTAGGGAGCTCTTCAACCAACAAGTATTAATCACTTAATTAGATGATATATATCAATATCACGCTATTACGTGATGTATTTGAATATCACTTAATTAGTTTAGGAGGAACCTGAACTACCTACTATACTGCAACATCCAACTATAAATATCCATCCCAAAAGCATCATAAGCCGGGTCTTCCTTTCCGATTCCGGTACTGTCGTACGTTTCCGTCCAGGCATCGTGTCCTACTCCCGGATACATCGTGATTTTTGCCCGGACCGCCGGACTTAAATCATTTATTGCTTTCACAAGGGATTTGGAGAAGTCGGGAAGAACCGTCAGATCGTCGTTGCCATTAAATGACCAAAGAGGAACGGAGGATGCATTCTTAGCTTTTTCTGTCGTGAGATTCCCGCCACCCGATATAGGAACTGCCGCCGCCAGGTGCGCATCGGCACCGTATAAGGTAAGCTGATCAAAGGTACCCGATCCGCCCATACTCAATCCGGTCATGTAGACACGCAGTGTGTCCACCTGATAGCTTGACCTGATAAACTCAATGAATTGCTTCACCTTCATAGGATCCCAGGAGCCTTCGTGACACTGTGCCGACGCGACGATCATCGGGTATTTTGGTGCCCACCTATGCTGCTGAATCAGGTAGGGCGGACCCGCAAAAAGAATGTCATTTAATTCAGCCGGATTGTTTTGACTGTTTCCTATTTGCCCGGAGCCATGCAGAAAGACCAACAATGGAAACCGGGCACCCGTACTGGTATATCCGGATGGCGTGTATAAATAATATCCGTAAGGAGAATTGTCTGTTCCTAGCGCGACAGCATTATGTAAGCCCCCTGTGTCTTTAGGGAGTTTGTCAAGAGGATTGGTGGAGGGGGGAGGATCTACCGGGGGCGGAATGGGTATCACGGGGGGAGGGATGGACCTCGCCGGTGAATTATCCTGGCAGGAAGGGAGGAGAAGGGAAAGGAATGCAAAAAAAAGAATGATTAATTTCTTCACGCTGAAATGGGATTAACAGAAGTTGAGGTTCTACGGCCTTCCGTTATTCTCAATCGCTGGTGATGTTGTAAATTCAATTAGTTGACCGCCTCCGGTGCATCCTATTTAAAATTCATGCCAGCAACCGTCCGCTGTGACAATTGTTTGAAAATGGGCCTTTTCAGATAATAATGGTTCACATCGGCGCTGAAAAGCTATTTCAGGATTTCTACCGGCTGATAGTGATCCATTGTCTGATAAAAATCCGCAATGATCTTTTCCTTGTCGAAGTCTCCCCACACCGTAATTTTCCTTGCGTTTTCAGGCTGTTCAACCCAGCGGTTGTTGACCAGTTTGGGAGCAGGGATCTCTGTTTTTTTTCCCCACTCCGGATTTTTGACGATCGCTACCGCCACCATATCGAAGAGCGCGCGCGAAGGCGGTGTGCCACTGTAATGGATATGCTCAAATAGATTGACCGAGTAGTCACCAAAGGAAGTAAAGTCACCCCCGTGCCTTCCGGTAACGGGTGTAGCAATGTGCGGCCCTTTTCCCGGCATGTTCCGGTTGACCTCCGCCTGACTGAGGCGAACTACATCCGACCCCGTGGGCTTGCCGTACCGGACGGTTACGATTTCAAATTCAACCGGGGTACTCAACACATAATTGACGGAGGCCGTATCATTGTCCTGATTGTATTCACCGGGTTCCGGGTAATTCGAACCTAACCAAACCAGCCGGATGGCATTTGCAATAGCCGGCTCCTTTTTCAAGGCAAGGGCCAGGTTAGTGAGTTTGCCCACCGCAATAACAACGAGCTTTTGGCTGACCGGCTTCTTTGCCTCATCAATAATAAAATTGACGCCTGCGTCGCCGTCAAAGGAAGCGGAGTCAGTCTGGTACCGGATCGAATCAAAGGAGCTGTTGGCGCCTTTGTAGAGTGGCAGCTTTTCCCCAAATCCGCACAATCTCATCACCCGTTCGGCTTCAGCGTATTGCAATTCAATGCGTCCCCCCGAGCGCGTAGCATTGACCGTAACGCCGGCAAGGCCAAACGAATCGCCATTGAAAAGCAAATAGGCCAGGGCATGCTGGTCGTCGAGCTCATTGTTGGTGTCGCTGTCAAATAGGACACGTATCTTTTCTGGTGCATGACCTGTTTTGTTGGTGGTGCAGCCGAGTAGGAGAAGGGAAAGGACGATGAGTGTTATTTTCATGGGGGAAAGTTAGGGAAAATAAGTAGGCAGTAGGCAAAGGGCAGTAGGCAATGACGGATTACAGGGTATTGGTTTCTCCGAAGGAGTCCGGAGTCCTTCGGAGCTGGTTTTTTTGGGCTCAAAATTTGGTGTACTCCACCAAGGGCCAATAACTAAGCGTCAGGCGCCGAACGCCAAGGTCTAACCCGATAACTTCAGGACCTATTCACCAATAACCAATGACTAATGACCAATGACTAAAGCGGTTTGGCGAGAGGAAAATCGATCGGAATGTGCGTCAGCCGGTAGACATAATTTGTAAAGGTCATTCCGATGATCAATGCCGTCAGGTCCATCAAGGCTGCTTCATTGTAACCAACGGCGGCGAAACCCGCCATGACTTCTTCTCCGGCAGCGCCTTTGTTCTCAATAATGGATTTTATGATAACATAAATGACTTGCCATTTTCGATCGGGTGATTTTCCCGCACGAAGTTGAAGGGTTTCTTCTTCCGTCCAGCCATTCTTTTTCGCCGATGCGGTATGAGAGGCGAGGCAATATTGGCCTCCATTCAATTCGGACACGATCAGATAAATGCCTTCCCTGTCTTTTGCGTGAAAGGTTCCTTTGGCTTGTGCCTGAATAAAGGCGGTATAAGAACTAAGGGCATTCGAAGAATAGCCGATAGTGGCATACAGGTTCGGCATTTTGCCGGCGATTTTTTTAAAGTAGTCAAATACAACTTTCGCTGCATCGTCTACCTGGTCGTAGGAGGGAACGGTTATTTGTTTCATACTGATTGTTTTAGGAATACAAATCGAGATAGTGTCTGACTGAACTCAACGGTCCGAAGGTAAATCGGTTTTCGGTATTCAGTATTCGGTTTTTGCGAGGGATGATTGGATTGTTTTCGTAATGACAAATCCACCGAATACGGAATACTGAATCAATACGGAATACTTAATTTCACATCTGACGCACAGATTCCCATATCTTTTCATTCACAGGAATCCCCTCTTTCTCATTTTTAATTCTTCTTTTCAATGTGTTTTCCCCCGGATAGGAAATTTCACCGCTATCCCCGCCATCGCCCTTGGTGAACGTTAGGATCTCCCGGATGAGCGAATCGTGTAAATCGGCTTGGTAGATGCAGATAAAGCATTGCGAAAGACCTACCTCTTTCCCGCTCTTTGTGATTTCTGCGGTCGATCTTCCTCCACTAAGGGAAGTCAGGAGGATATCGAGTAGCAGCGCCAGGCCCGCGCCCTTCCAGTATCCGATAGGAAGTGCCCGTTTACTTTTAATAATAGCCTCCGGCTTGGTCGTCAGGTGTCCTTGCTGATCGTACCCGCCTGCCATGGGCAAGTCTTCATTTTTGAATTGATACTCCTGCAACTTTCCATAAGAAAATTGCGACATGGCCATGTCCAGTACAATCGGTCCGGGTGTTGACGGGACTGCCATCACAAGGGGATTATTGCCCAGCTTAGGGATGCTTCCGCCCCAGGGTGGCATTCCAGCCATGGCATTGGTAAAACAAATCCCGATGCATCCTGCCTCGGCCGCTTGCCAGCCATAGGTTCCACCGCGCATCCAATGGTTCGAATTGCCGAGCACGACACAACTGATTCCGTTGGCCTTGGCAAGGTGGATGGCCCGATCCATGCAAACCGTAGCGTTGTACATGCCTGGTCCGCGGTGGCCGTCCCATCGTTCGAGATTGCCCGTTGTTGTGATTCGCTCCGGCTCGGCGCCCGGGTCAACCAGTCCTTCCTTTACCAGGTTCACAAAAACCGGGAATCGGTTCAGGCCGTGAGAGTAGACCCCGTCGCGGCTATTGCCCGCAAAGATGGCGGCACAAAGGCTGGCCTTCGATTTTGGAAAAGAGAGTTGTACTAAAACCCGCTCAAACTCGTTTTTCAGTTGGTCGAACGATACCGTCATAGGAAATCCATTAACACATGATTTTTCAAGTTAATTGTTTTTTGACCAATCTTTCCGGCCGTGGTCACCGTTAAAGGAAGAAATGTTTTGTCCCTCAAAACCTTTTAGGCCCGGGAAGCATCACGATCCTAAATGGTACCTGAACCAAAAGTAAACCTACCCTGCCATGCTCCGAAATCAAATCAAATTCTTTGTACGGATCTTCCTGAAGGATAAGTTCTTCTCCACCTTGAACATCCTGGGCCTCGCGCTCGGAATAGCGGTGAGCATCATCCTGCTGCTGATTCTACAGAATGACCTTACCTACGACCAATACCACGAAAAGCACAAACGAATTTACCGCCTGGGGGGCCACCTTCAGGCAACAGGCGTTGATGGGCGAAGGTCACGAACGGCCCGCGAACTCGGCGCCATTCTGAAAGAAGAACTCCCGGAAATACAAGCCGTAGTCCGGGCCAACAATTGGGACCACACGCTGGTGAAGTACGAAAGCAAGGGAGGGGAGAAGGCGTTTTATGAAGAAGACATCGTGCGCACCGACTCTACCTACTTCCAGGTCTTTACGCACCAGTTTATTGCCGGCGACCCGAATACCTGCCTGACCGATCTCAATACCCTGGTTATCACGGAATCAAAGGCAAAGAAATATTTTGGTGACGAGGATCCGATCAATAAATCGCTCATCATCAATAACCAGCCCTGGAAAGTGACCGCCGTGATCAGGGACTTGCCTGCGAATACCCACCTCAAGTTTGATATCCTGTTGTCGAGACTGATCGACAGGGAATGGGTGATGGACAAAGGGCAAGTCAAGTCCGAGGCTTTTTGGAATCCGGATGTATATATGTACCTGTTGATGCCGGAGCACTACAATCCCAACGATTTCGAAAGGAAGTTCGCTTCGATCTTCAATAAGTATTTTAAAGCCTTTGGTGACCAGGTGGGAGGGAAGTACACTCCCATCCTCGAGCCGTTGGCAGACATTCATTTTCATTCTGACCTGGACTCCGATGAACCCCATGGCAACATCGCCTATCTATATGCCTTCACGGGAATCGGTGTTTTCATTATCCTGCTGGCGTGTATAAACTACATGAACTTGTCTACCGCAAAGTCCGTGACCCGGGCTACGGAAATCGCGATGAAAAAAACCCTGGGTTCCGGCAAACGGAGCCTGGTGGTATCCTTTCTCGGTGAATCTGTTTTCCTTTCTTTTATTTCCCTTGCCCTGGCAATCGTGTTGGTTTTTGTTGTGTTGAGGCTTACTTCCTTTAATCAACTTATTGATAAAAATCTTGCTCCCGACTTCCTTCATAATCCCCTCTTATTATTTGGTTCGCTGGGGATTGCCCTGGGCATCGGCATTATCTCCGGACTTTACCCGGCTTTTTATTTGCCCGCTATTCCTACACTCCACGTGCTGAAAGGAACGTTTAAAAACCGGAAGTCAAGCCATGTCCTCAGGAGGGTATTGATCACGACCCAATTTGCCATCTCCATTTTTGTGGTGGTTTGTACGCTGTTCATGCAGGACCAAATTGATTATGTGCGAAGTAAAGATTTGGGTTTCGATAAAGAAAATGTTTTGCTGTTGCCGATACAAGACTCCGTTGTCGAAAACCATATCAGCGCCATTAAAAATGAATTTTTACAAAACCCACACATCACGGCGGCGACGACAGCCTATAACGTGATGGGGATTGATATAGGAGGCAGCGTAATGTGGGCTGAAAGCGAGACGGGGATGAAACAACAATCCTTTTCGATCATGTTTGTCGGCGATAATTATATGAAGACCATGGGCATGAAGCTGGCGAGTGGCCGTGACTTTCAACCCGGTCCCACGGCCGACATTCAAGATGTATTCATCGCTAACGAGGCTGCCTCGAAGCTTATGGGCTGGGGAAACGAAGGCGTAGGCAAGAAAGTAAAATTCTTTCACGCCGAAAAAGATGGACAGGTTATCGGTATCGTGAAAGATTTTAACTTCAACTCCCTGCACAATGCAGTAGAGCCGCTCCTGATCATTAAGACGAACGGGGACGGAGGCTTTCTTCACCTTAGGGTTCAGGGAGGCAACCTGCCTCAAACGATCAGCTACATCAGGGAGAAATGGACCCATTTCGACACCACCCATCCCTTTGAATACTCCTTTTTAGACCAGCGCTTCAACGAACAGTATAAGGCGGATGAAGTTCAGTATAAATTGCTGTCAGGCCTTTCCTATATCTGCATATTTATTTCCTTGCTCGGATTGTTGGGTTTGTCGGCGTTTTCAGCGACGCAGCGCACGAAAGAGATTGGGGTTCGGAAGGTACTGGGAGCAACGATTTCCAATATTATCTTTATGCTCTCAAAGGATGTCCTGCTCCTGGTGATCGTTGCCGCTATCCTGGTTGCACCGGTCTCCTATTGGGTGATGAACGGCTGGATGTCGAATTTCGCCTATCGCACCGAACTGAATTATTTATTTTTCATATTTGTTACGGTGATGGCGTTGGGGTTTGTATTTCTTACGGTCGCCTTTCATTCAATGAAAACGGCCAGAACAAACCCGACCGAGTCGTTGCGAACGGAGTAACTGTCTGAACTTTGATTCTTTTGATTTATATGATTAGGTTGATTGGTGGTGACCTTTGACCAACGTAGCCGCGATTGGGTCGTTCACTTTATAATTCCAAATTTGAATTTTTAAATTTTAAATTTATTCCTATGAAAACTAAAGCTGCATTGAGAATTTTTTTCGTAAGTATCACTTTAATGATTTCATCCATGACAATGGCTCAGAAAGACAAATCCAACAGACCCAGTCCGCCGGCGATTACCAGTGCAAAAATTGCAGGGGCTAATATTACGATCGCCTACAGCAGCCCTTCCGTCAAAGGAAGACAAATCTGGGGTGCGTTGGTGCCCTACGGAAAAGTCTGGAGAGCAGGGGCCAATGAAGCGACCATCTTCATGACTGACCAAGCCATAAAAGTAGAAGGCAAATCATTGCCTGCCGGCGAGTACAGTTTGTTTGCTATTCCCGGAGAAAAGGAATGGTCGTTCATTTTTAATTCGGAAACCGGCCAGTGGGGAATTAAGCGAGGAGGGGAGGCTAATCGTGATCCCGCTAAGGACATACTCACCGTCGTCGTAAAGCCCGTGAAATCCGCTGTCATGAATGAGAAACTGATTTATGACATGATGGGAACGTCGCGGGGCTTTGCGCTGCGCTGGGAGAATCTCGAAGTGCCTGTTGCTTTGCAATAGTTCCAAATTAGAATTGGCGGGTAGGCTCCTTACTTCTAAATTCGTTATTCAACATTCAGAATTTGAATTTTGAATGTTGAATAACGAATGTTGAAGTAGAGTATACCGAGAGCCAGGTACCAATTCACCCTAATCATATAAAATCACAAAAATCAAAGTTCAGACAAGTGTCGCAATCGGAGCCGCTAAAAGAGTATCCGGTATTCCAAACGCATTTACCAAGGGAACAGCCTCCTTTCTTACATCCCAACACAATTGGTTGACCAGCTTGCGGATGGCTTTTGTTTTTACACCTTCCATGTAGCCTTGCTCAAGGTACCAGCCCCTGTTTTTTTCCAGTTGCGATAAGGCAAACAGGTTGCAGAGTTTTTGCAGGACAGCGCGGCATCCGGGATCTTTCGTACGCCCTACCGCGAGCATGAACTGTTCGAGGATGATGCGCTCAACATAGGCAAGTCCCACTTGCACCAGGTGATGCTGACTCACATTAAATGCGTCAAAGGAATCCATGCCGCTGTCGATGTGGCGCTTGAGCCTTTTGGCGGAGGAGGTCAGGATATCCCGCTCTCTGTACGTGAAAGCGTTCATGTGAAATTCGGCGTCCAATAAATGCGCTTCGTCAGTTTTGCGAACGATGAGGGGATTCATTTCGGAAACGGACGTTTTTGCCTGGTCGACAACGTAGTTTAAGATCCCAAAAACATTCATGCTGCCAAACTCTTGCCGGAATTCAGTCAGGCGGCTCTTGGCCACCAGTTGCAGGAGTACGGTGTTGTCGCCTTCAAATGTTGTAAAAACATCCGTGTCGTTTTTGAGGACTTCAATTCTGTTTTCGGT
>DATHFS010000162.1:0-3339 GCA_035317975.1 Cyclobacteriaceae bacterium
CGCGGATGCCCCCCTCCTTTTCGAGTTCTTTCATCGCCTGGCGAAAGGCCATGAGGCTCAGGGTTGGCGGCGTAAAGCGAAATTGTCCGCTTGCTTCCAGTCCGGCCCATTGATCATATAAATCAAGGCTTAGACTTCGCGCCTGGCCTTTGGCTTTTTCAAGTTCACTTTTTCTGCACAAGGAAAATGCAAATCCCGGGATCCCTTCGATGCATTTATTGGAGGAGGACACCAGGAAATCGATATTGCTTTCTCTCATATCCATTTCCACCCCGCCAAAACTGCTCATGGCGTCCACGATAAATCCGGCACGATGTTGCTTGCAAACAGTTCCAATTTCTTCAATCGGATTAAAAAGACCAGTCGTTGTTTCACTGTGAATACAGGCCACGTGCGTGATGTCCGGATTTGTTTCCAAAAATTTTGCGGTGGCTTCCGGTGTGACTATTTCATCTTCCGGAAAGCGCAGCACACGGTGTTTCAGGCCATGGATCACGGCCATCTTCACGATGCGTTCTCCGTAGGCCCCATTAACGAGAACTCCGAGCACGTCATCCTTTCCCACCACGCTGCTGACCACACTTTCAATACCAAATGTTCCGGAACCCTGCACGATAACACATTCGTACCCTTCCGTTTTGGAAACATGCGCCAGTTCCAGCAAACCCGATCGGATTTCCTTTACGCAATTAATAAACGCATGGTCCCGTGATCCCATGTCTTCCAGCATCGCCTCTTTCACTGTAGCAGAGGTAGTAAGGGGACCCGGGGTAAAGAGCAGTTTTTTAGATCTCATAATCAAGCATTAATATTAAGCAATAGTTCTATGAAACGTCATCCCAGACAAGCACAATTTTAGCCCAGTATTCGGCATTTTCTCCCGCGGATCTCGCAGATTTACGCAGAGCAAATTCATAGACAAGTGGTCAGCGTAAATCTGCGTAATCTATCGAAAATAAATGCCGCAATCTCTGCGCAAATCTGCGAAATCCGACTACGCTAAGGCTTCGTCGGACAGGTCTGCGGGAAACAAAATGCCGCATGCTCCGCGTAAATCTGCGCGATCTGCGAGAAAAAATTTCCAGTTGTATCCGATTTCACTTTACTTTGACCAATGTGGTCCAATTTTCACACCCATAGTACCTATTGCGACGGCAAAGCAAGTTTGAAAGACATTGTTGAAGCAGCCCGGGGCCGGGTACGCTGGCTGGGATTCTCTTCTCATGCGCCGGTTACTTTCAATTGCTCCTGGACGATGAAAATGGATGCGGTAGATCCGTATATCCTTGAAATAAATTCATTGAAAAAAGTAAATCCGGAAATGGAGATCTATACGGGGTTGGAGATAGATTATGTTCCCCGTGTGTCAGGCCCGTGGTATTTTCAGTTCGAACCACTCGATTATACCATTGGATCGGTTCATTTTGCTGATGCGCTGCCGGATGGCACACGCTGGGAGGTCGACGGGTCTCATGCCAAATTCCTCGAAGGGCTTGAGAAAATTTTTGACAATAAAATACAGGATGCCGTGACCCGCTACTATGAACTGACCCGTCAGATGCTGAAATACGAACCCCCCACCATCCTGGGACACATGGACAAAATAAAAATTCAAAATACAGGACATCCGTTATTTGACGAATCCGAGACGTGGTACCGTGAGGAGGTGAAAAAAACCATTGATTCAATACAACGATCGGGCACCATTGTGGAAGTGAATACACGGGGACTCTACCAGAAAAAATCCGATACACCCTACCCGAGTCCCTGGATACTGGAGATCCTATGCCAAAAAAACATACCGGTCACGCTCAATTCGGATGCCCATCACCCGGATGATCTGGTTAACCAATTTCCGGAAACGGCAGCTCTTCTTAAAAAGATCGGTTTTAAAAAACTTAGCGTATTATCACAAGGTGAATGGAAACCAATGAATTTTAACGAATCCGGAATCCTTGAACGCTAACGAATCGCCCATCACTTCCTGGCTCAGGAAAACCAATGGTTTCTGGTTTTCGCTTTACGCGGCCGGCGCCGCCTTTTGTTTGTACACGTGTGTATATGCCTTCCGGAAGACTTTTTCGGTCGCTACGTTCGACGGAATGACGTATGGCAGTATGACGTACAAGTCCTGGTTAGTCATCTTTCAAATCGTAGGGTACGCTCTCTCCAAATTCATCGGGATAAAAGTTATTTCAGAACTAAAAGCCCATTCGCGTTCATTTGGAATTTTGCTCATGGTCGGCATCGCCGGAATTTCCTGGCTATTATTTGCCATAACGCCTGCACCATACAATATGATCTTTCTCTTTACCAACGGCCTCCCGCTTGGATTGATCTGGGGAATGGTCTTCGGCTACCTGGAAGGAAGGCGGTTCACCGAAGTGCTGGGCGCAGGGCTATCCGTCAGTTTTATTTTCTCAGCCGGATTTGCAAAATCGGTGGGTGGCTTCATCATGCGCGATTGGGGTACCTCTGAATATTGGATGCCGTTTGTTGCCTGTTGCCTTTTTACCGGACCGCTCCTTTTCTTTCTTTGGATGCTAAACCAGGTCCCTCCGCCTTCGCCATTGGACGAGGACTTGCGCACAAAACGGCAGCCCATGGATGTCGGCGATCGAAAGAAATTCTTCCTGACCTTTGCTCCCGGCATCATTTTATTTACGCTTGCCTACATGCTGCTCACGGCGTTCCGCGACCTCCGCGACAATTATTCCGCCGAGGTCTGGAAAATAGTAGGCTACGGAAATTCACCGGAAATTTTTACCACCACCGAAATACCCGTATCCATTATGGTCTTGATCATTATGGGCAGCCTCATGCTGATAAAAAACAACCAACTGGCGCTCCTGGTCAACCATGTCATTATCATGCTGGGAATGATCCTGATCGGCGTGGCGTGCTACCTTTTTCAGCACCACCTGATCAGCGCTATCGCCTGGATGATCCTGATCGGGTTGGGTTTGTACCTGGGCTATGTTCCTTTCAACAGTATTTTCTTTGATCGTCTTCTCGCTTCCTTCAAGTATACGGGAACCGTGGGATTTATCATGTACGTAGCCGATTCCTTTGGATACCTGGGGAGTTTGGGTGTGGTGTTCTTTAAGGAGTTTGGCAATGCAAAAGTAAGCTGGCTTAACTTTTTTATCTCAGGGGGGTATACTATTTCCGTGGTGGGGACGGTACTCATTTTGGGGTCAATGATTTATTTTCATAAGAAACATCAGACCTGGGAGGCAGGGAATCCTAATTCTAAACCGCAGAGGCGCAGAGACGCAAAGTAGGCGCAGAGGCAAAAGATAATTTGGTTTGACCCTTCAAACTATACCCCCGCCCTTG
>DATHFS010000163.1:0-7368 GCA_035317975.1 Cyclobacteriaceae bacterium
ACCGTCGCTGTAACTAACATTGTAAGGACCGGTGCCGGTCATGGTAAATGTAAGAGTTGAATTTCCTTGTCCTGCGCAAATGGCTCCGGGGGATGCAGCGACCAGCGCCGTTGGCAATGGATGGACTATTATGGACACACCACCTGTGCCGACAACAGTGCAGCCTTTGGAGTCCGTAACGGTAACTCCGGCAAGAATATAGTTCGTCGTTCCTACCGGCGGCGTGACGTTAATGGCTGTGCCTGAAACGTAACCAACAAAAGGTGGTAAGCCGGCAATGGTAAAGTCGTATGGCCCTATCCCTCCGACAATATTCACAACCATCGTAGTGCTTTGACCGGCACAAATAGGATCGGGTCCAGTGAGGGACAAGGTGGCGCTGGACGGGGGAGAGCTTACGGTTACCGTTGTATTGCTTCCCGGCAATCCAACGCAAGTATTGGCATCACTGATTGCAGTGATCGTGTACGTCTTCGTTGTGGCGGGACTAACGCTGACGGTGTGGCCGGTGGCAATTCCAACAAGATTGAACGTAGTAGTCCCGTCGCTGTAGCTCACATTGTATGGGCTTGCACCCGTTAAGGTGAACGTCAACGTTGAACTTCCTTGTCCTGCGCAGATAGCAGCCGGCGATGCGTTGATTGTTCCGGTAGGGATGGGATTTACGGTCACCGTTACGCTTCCTGTTCCTGTAACGGTGCAGCCATTGGCATCCGTAACCGTTCCACTCAATGTGTACGTGGTGGTGGCGGCAGGCGTAACGGCGATGGGATTCCCGGACGTATACCCAGCCAGAGGTCCTAAGCCGGTGATGGTAAATGAAAACGGACCGGTTCCTCCGACCACCGCCACAGTTAGAGAAGTACTTTGTCCGGCACAGATAGGATTTGCTCCGGCTAAACTCAGCGTAGCACTGGCGGGCGGGGTGTTCACCTGAATGGTAAGGGTATTCGTACTGAATATGGGTGTGCAAATACCAAAGGAAGCCTGAACGCTGATCGTATGACTTCCGGCCGGTAAACCGGAATAGTTGATTGTGGGGGTCGGCCCTGTTACGGTCGTAGCGGTGGACCCACCATCTACAAAAATCCGGTAGGTTACGCCGTTTTGACTAGCAGAAAGATTGACCACCAGAATATCACCGAGGCAAATACCGGGAGAGGGTGAAGAAATCGTAAAAGGGCTGGGCAATGGATCGGTGACAGGAATCGGCGCAGAGGTAAAAGAACAATTGGCAGCCGCGTCCGTTATGGTCACGACATAATTTCCCGCGACGAGGCCGGAAATGTTTTGGGTGCTGGCGGAGAAAGCGCCCGGTCCTGTCCACGAATAACCGTAGGCTCCGCTGCCGCCTGTTGGAGAAATGCTGATCGACCCGTCCGGTGCAGTGCAATTCGTGTTATTCGCTACTACCGGAGCTGAAGAGAATGAAATGTTAGGTGAAATATTGGCAATGGCTTGGGACTGAACGGTGCTTCCGTCTACATCCTGGGCGACGACGATATAGGTGTTGGGCTTGAGACCGGTAAAGGTCTCGGTCAGTCCCGCTGAGGTAGTTCGGATGAAATTGGGAGGACCAAATATTTGCAAGGTCACGCTTCCATTTGCCGTCAGGATATTGACATCAAATGAGCCATTGTTTAATCCGGCACATGCATTCTTGACGTTGGTGATTGTAAAAGTGGGCTGAGCAAACGCACATGTTACGCCCAATAGCAGTGAGAAAGCTATCAAAAGTCTTTTTAAGGCTCTTGTCATATTACTTGATCGCTACTTTTATGTGCTTGGGGCAGAATTCTCCTTCTTTTGCTTCCGTTATCACCAGCACATAATCACCAGGGGAAAGATCTTTTATTTCTTCGACCGTAAGATCCAACCGGTTGTCCTCCTTCTTTGGTGCAATGAGAAAAATCCTGAACTGATGCGAATTCCCCTCAATAGTAACCGTTACTGACCCATCTTTCTGATTAGTCGTATTTTTAACCTCTGCGGTGGCCTTAATCTCTTTGCAGGGATTTTGGGCCATCGCCAAACCTTCAGGAAATAACGTCAGCAATAAACTGATTGCTAACAAGTTCAGTAATTTCATCTCAAGAGAATATTCAGATATTTGCTTAAATCTAGATAACCTTCAAAAATTTAATGTAACCCGATAAATCCTATAAAAATGGCGCTAATGCAAAAAATAACCAATCTGTAATGTGACATTACCCCATTCAGGTAATATTTAGCTTAAAAAATGTCTCTTTTCAAAACCTCCTATTGAGAATCTCGCTCATAATAAATGCTTTTCTGAATCCTGCAGGATTTCGGATCTCTTCAGCAAGGTCAGCGGCCAAACTACGGCGCTGCGCGTGCTGATAACCCTTGAACTGTCCAAACCGGACAACCGTATCCTCCAGCTTTAGCGTTTCTTCCAGCGAAGGCCTGTAAAATGCTTCCTGCTTCGCCTTCTCATAAATATCGGATGTCTGCTGCGGTTGCGGATAATGGTAGTCCGTTCGTTCTAAACTCTTTGCTTCCTCCTTAAGATCATCATCATAGTCTAGTACTTCAACTGTTTTGGAGGGAGCCGGTTTTGGTGGGGGGGCCTTGGATGCCTGAATTTCACGCAATAACTCTTCAAACGTCATCGGTTTCGGACGCTGATCCATCTCCTGATGTGGTTGTGATGGCATAGCTGTGGCGTCCTTTTCAACCGGTCCGCGTTTCTTGCGGGCCCGGGCGATGAGGGTTACCACGATCACGAGCAACCAAATCCAAAACTGAATATTATTCATCTGATTCAAAGATAGCGAAATAATTGAAAAAACAGCGTTTCAGGTGCCCGAGGACCCTGTATTAAATGTGGATGAATTGAGAATAGCATATTTTCCATTTGCCATTCATACGGTTATCTTTGCCGACTTAATCGGGATGAACAACCACTAATCAGGAACGTATTCATGCAGTTATCGAAGTTGGAGATCAAGGGGTTTAAGAGTTTTGCAGACAAAGTAGTAATCAATTTTGACGAGGGAATTACAGGCATCGTAGGTCCGAATGGCTGTGGAAAATCCAACGTTGTTGATTCCATTCGTTGGGTGCTGGGAGAGCAAAAGACCAGCGCGTTGAGATCGGAGAAGATGGAAAACATCATCTTCAACGGGACGAATCAGCGTTCCGCCCTTCAAATGGCGGAGGTTTCCCTGACGATCAATAACACCAAGAACATCCTGCCCACCGAATATTCTCAAATCACAATCACGAGACGCCTTTACCGCTCCGGGGAAAGTGAATATTTGCTCAATGGCGTATCCTGCCGGTTAAAAGATATTACCAATTTGTTTCTCGACACGGGGGTGGCTTCCAACAGTTACGCCATTATTGAGCTGGGGATGGTGGATGATCTCCTTAACGACCGCGATAATTCGCGCCGTATGTTATTTGAAGAAGCGGCCGGGATCTCGAAATTCAAGAAGCGTAAAAAGGAAACGCTGAGGAAACTGGAAGATACCGATACCGATCTGGAACGCGTGGAAGATTTGCTGTTCGAGATAGAAAAGAACATGAAGAGTCTGGAAAAGCAAGCCAAGCAGACGGAGACCTATTATAAGATCAAAGAAGACTATAAGGAGAAGAGTATCCAGTTGGCCAAAACGGTGGTGCACAAGCAGAAAGAAAAATTCAACGCCGTCAGCAAGGAAATCAATTCGGAAAATGACAGGAAAATCCATCTCGCGGCTTCTATAGCGGAACGGGAAGTGCTGATTGAAAAGTCAAAAGCCGATTTGCTCATTAAAGAAAGAACCTTATCTACCCGTCAAAAAGGAATTAACGAATACGTTGGCCAGATCCGGCAGCACGAAAGTGAGAAGCAAATCAAAAATGAACGCCTGCGTTTCCTTGGCGATCGCATCAGCAACCTCACCGACCAGATCGACCAGGACAAAAAAAGTAATGAGCGGGCACGGTTCAGCATCCAAAGCCTGGAAACTGAAAAAGAATCAGCCGAGTCGATTCTAAAAGACCTTACGGCCAAGGTGGACGTGCTGAAACACGAGTACGACGCTCAGAAAGCGACTACCTATTCACTGCAAGGTGAAGTCGACGCATTGCGCCAGGTGCATCGCAGCAAGCAAGAAGAGTTTTTCCAGTTTACCAAGGCAGCAGAGATCCGTGAGATCCAGGTTACTTCTTTCAAACAAGAACTCGAGCGCACCGCGTCCGATACCAACCAGCAAAGTGCAAACCTTGTTGAATTTGAGAAAAAACTCGTACTCCTTCAGGATGAAATCCAGGAAAAGAATGCCACCCTCGACAAACTTAAGCACGAGGAGGACGAAATCATCCTGCGCATCGCTTCCCTGGAAAAGACGATCGACATGATCCGGGAGGAGATGAATGAACACAGCCGCAAGCTTGATGCCCGTCAAAATGAATACCAGCTCACAAAATCACTGGTTGAAAACCTGGAAGGATTCCCGGAGGCCATTAAATTCCTGAAAAAGAACCTGGGCTGGACAAAGAATGCTCCTCTTCTTTCAGACATTCTATCTACCAGCGAAGACTACAAAGTCCCCATCGAGAATTACCTGGAACCCTATCTCAATTATTATGTTGTCGATCACGAGGCCGAAGCGTATGAGGCCATCAATATTCTGAGTGACGCGAGCAAAGGCAAGGCAAACTTTTTTATTCTGGATGCTTTTGAAAAGTTTCATGCCACTCCCATCCAAATGTACCCTAATGCGTTTCCCGCCACGCAGATCATTGAGTTCGATCCGAAATATTCGAAACTCATGGCGCACATCCTGGACAAGGTTTACGTCTATGAAGGCGATATCCGGACCATTCCGGCGGATGACGACAACACATTCATAACCAAAAGTGGAAAAGTAACGCGTAGAAAATTCAGCTTGTCGGGGGGATCTGTCGGATTGTTTGAGGGCAAGAAAATTGGCCGGGCCAAAAATTTAGAAAAACTCGACAGAGAGATAAAAGAACTTACTAAAAAAGTCGAAGACATCCGGCACAGTCTCCTTGACCGCCAGCGCGAACTGGAGCGGTTGCGCCAAAACACCCTCAAGCATCAAATTGAAGAAGCACAAAATACCATCAAACTGGTTAATGATGAGTACATCTCCATCCGGACCAAGCAGGAGCAGTTCTCCAACATGCTCAATAGCACCGACTTGCGGAAGGAAGACATTCTGGAGAAAATTGACGGGCTCCTTAAGGAACTGGATGAACTAAAGCCAAAAGCCCAGGTTGCCCAGCATGAACTTGAACAGCAGGAAGAAAAACTGAAGTTCATTACCAATGACCTGGCTGCCCAAAATGATTTACTGGGTCAGAAATCCGCCGCGTACAACGAGCAGAACATTTTCTCCCACCAGCAGGAGAACAGGGTGAAGAGCGTCGAACAAGAGGTCCGCTTCAAGCAGGAGTCAATGGACCAAAGCACACAGCGCATTGAAGTCAATGTCGACGAGCTCAGGAAGAACCAGGAAGAAACAAAAATCATCGTCGAGACTACCCAAAGCAATGACACCGACCTCATTGGCATGTATGCCGAAAAGGAGGACATGGAAAAAGGGTTGAGCGAGGCGGAGAAAGAATATTATTCCAGCCGGGGAGAAATTGACCAGTTTGAAAAAGACCTGAGGGAGATTCAACATCAGCGTCAGACCATCGACACGCTGCTCATGGAACTGCAAAATCAGGCCAGCGAAAGCAAATTGCAATTGAATTCCGTGAAAGAACGCCTTTCCGTGGAGTTCAATATTGATCTGGATGCGATCACGGAGCTGAATTCACCGGAGGAGGCCGAACCACCCGTTGCCCTCGACGAGGAAAAACTGCGCGACCAGGTTACCAAAATCCGGGAGAAACTCGACACCCTGGGACCGATCAACCCGATGGCCATGGAGGCCTACAACGAAATCAAACAACGCAACGATTTCATCATCGCCCAGAAAGAGGATCTGCTGAAAGCCAAAGAATCCCTTTTCAATACCATTCATGAAATTGAAATTGTGGCGAGCCAGACGTTTATGGATGCCTTTGGTAAAATAAAGGATCATTTTACACACGTATTCCGGTCTCTGTTTAACGAAGGAGACGAGTGTGATTTGAAATTGGTCGATCCATCAAAGCCGCTTGACTCCGAAATTGACATCATTGCCAAGCCGAAAGGCAAACGTCCCCTTACGATCAATCAACTTTCCGGAGGGGAGAAAACGCTTACCGCCACAGCCCTCTTGTTCTCCATGTACCTGTTGAAGCCTGCTCCTTTCTGTATTTTTGATGAGGTGGATGCACCGCTTGACGATGCCAACATCGACAAGTTCAACACGATCATCCGGAACTTCAGCAAGGACAGCCAGTTTGTTATCGTCACGCACAACAAGCGGACCATGACTACTACTGACGTAATTTACGGGATAACGATGGTTGAAAAAGGAATTTCACGCGTGGTACCCGTTGATTTGCGGGAGCTAGCGTAAATTTTTCACCGCGGAGGCGCAGAGACGCAAGGAAGGCGCAGAGTCATTTTCAAATTCGGTTTTCCTTTATTTTTCAAAAAATCAGACCAGTATCCGTAGGCCGGCCTGTTGATGCTCAACATTATTGCCCGCGTCTAACGGGCTGGGCTGATGTATTAGGGGCGGATTTAAACAATTAACTAACTATTTCTTGACCACTGCGTCTTCTTTGCGCCCCTGCGCCTCCGCGGTGAAAACTTCAACTTGATCTTTGCGGTTTAATTTTTAATTTTAAGCGTAATGGCGGGCGCCGAATATGCGTAGATTTCTACTCTTTGTATTCATTTTAATTTATTCTTTTACACAAGGGCAGACCCAGCGCCTTACGGGAAAGGTAACGTCGGCCGCCGAGCCGTCGGGGATGCCCGGTGTTACGGTGGTGGTCAAAGGCACTACCACCGGAACCATTACGGATGTATCGGGAGGGTTTAGCCTCGACGTGCCGTCCGGTGCCACTCTTGAATTTTCTTTTGTCGGCTATACCTCCCAACGGGTGATCTATACCGGCCAGCCGACGATTTCCATTCTCCTGGAAGAACAGACCAGCGAATTAGGCGAGATCGTAGTGGTGGGTTATTCCTCCATGGACAAAAAAGATATAACGGGCGCGGTCACTACGATCAGTGCCGACAAGCTGAAGGACCTTTCGGTGAACGGTCTCGACCAGGCTTTACAGGGACAAGCTCCGGGGGTACAGGTAACCCAATCCTCCGGAACTCCGGGCGGTGGAGTTTCCGTTCGCATCCGGGGTGTTACTTCTATCAGTGCCGGCAGCCGGCCCCTCTATGTTATTGACGGGATACCCGTAGAAACCGGTGCTTTGTCGTCCCGGGATTTTGGC
>DATHFS010000164.1:0-4286 GCA_035317975.1 Cyclobacteriaceae bacterium
AAGACCGGACTGAGGACAGGGTTCAGATCGCCTGCCCAGGTCCGTAACGTTCCATCAATTAAATACTCACGCTGTTCAACTACATGTACATTCACCGCTTCCGGAATGGCTGACTCTTCCGGAAAAATGTTCGATAAAAAATCACTCATGGGGGTGGGGGATTGATTGCATAATTTTTACTCCGGAAGACGTGCCGATCCGATCCGCGCCAGCCTCGATCAAGTGCACAACGTGATCGTAGGTCTTGATTCCCCCCGATGCCTTGATGCCAACACCCGGGGGAAGCGAGGCCCGTATAAGCCGAACGATCTCTGCCGTGGCCCCTTCCGGTGCAAAGCCAGTAGAGGTTTTTACAAAGTCAGCTCCCGCATCGGCACAAAGTTTACTCGCCTCGGCGATTTCTTCGTTCGAAAGATACGCGGTCTCGATAATTACTTTCAGGATTTTTTGATAGTCATGTGCCAGTCTGGCGGACTTGGCAACTTCTATTTTCGTCCAGGGGATCCCGGATTTAAACGCGGAAACATTCCAAACTACATCTACTTCATCGGCACCATTGTCGATGGCCCGCTTTATTTCATCCAGCTTGGTCTCGGTCATGTTGTAGCCCAGTGGAAAGCCGGCCACGGTGACAAGCGCAATAGCCGCCTGCCCGATTTCGCGCTGCGCCCGCTTTACCCAAAAGGGCGGTACACAAACTCCAAAAAAACCATACTGCCTGGCCTCCTCTACAAGCCCGTCAATTGCCGCAACATTGAGTGTGGGACTCAGATTGGTATGTTCGATGCGCGCGGTGATGTTCACCTCACAATGTAAGATTTAAAACTTAAGATTTAAGAACTCCCCCAGGACCGGAAGGTAGCAAGGTTAGGCGATTGTAGCGGTGCGAAGTTCGGTTAGTTATTTTTCTGTTTCCCACAATCCCGTAGGGATGATATATTGGTAACCAATCTAAGGCCTCGTCTAAAGTCCCGTAGGGACGGCATATAAGAAACTCTGCTACAAGTCTACAAAACCGAACAATTTCAATATCTCGTCTCCATGAGACTCTCAACCTACGCTCATAATATTGTTTACCGATATCTCGTCCCTACGGGACTCAACTTCATTATTCAAAATTCCTTGTTCAATATTCAAAATTCAAATTCCGAATAGTGAAAAGAATAATGAATTCAGAAGTGAGTGTACACTCAAAACACAGCTCAACCCAATGTCTGGTTTGAAAAGTCAAACCAAATTATCTCATGCCTCTGCGCCTACTTTGCGCCCCTACGCCCCTGCGGTAGTAAATACTTAGTGCCGTATCCCGCACTCCCCACAGTATCTCATCTTCTCCGGCGGATGGATCTTTGGCTTTCTCTTATGTCCATAATACAGGAAATTGGAATATTGAGGCTTGGCCAATTTCTTCAATTCCTTCTGGTGATCAATGGCAGCCTGCTCGACCCGTTTATAGAACTCATACTGAGCCGAATGAGTCACCTTTATCTTTTTAAGCTTATAGGCTTTCGCCCGGTGAGGGGAAAAAATGCCTTTCCTGTGCACCGGTTCCCTGGCCTTTGCCTCTGGCGCCCGGGGCAGCGGACCCGTAAATTCGCCCGTTGACTGACCATACGTCCACGATACCGTCATCGCCAGAATAGACACAAAAAAAAGCCTTGGTAGTTCCATACCAAGGCTTAACGAAGATTCTTAGCCGTTATTCTGTTTAACTCCATTTGGTTTGCAACATGGTTTGTTGCCGGCGGAATGTCCACGGCGGTGTGGGATGGTCCTGTTCCCACAGCCCCTTCCCTTTTGCTCTTGCTTTTTCTTTCAGCCCCTCCAGTTCGGGAATCGGATTGACCTCCGCCGTCCAGGCCAGACCTTCTTTCAATAATTTATAGCGCGGGTCCGTACCGCCCTCGGGGATGATCACGCCCAGGCGGGTTCCCCAGCGGTTCTTGCCCTTCATCTCCACGGTCACCGTTCTATCCAATAGTAATTTCTCAAGATAGCGCCTTGCCACGTCCCCATAGTCCTGCCCCAGTTCAGGACAGTCGATACCATAAAGCATGATTTTGTAAGTAGACTGGTCTTCCAATATCACCACGACCGTATTACCATCCACCACGGTCATTACTTTGCCGGAAATCATCTCGTTCGACCAGGCAAAGATGGAGATCAGCAACCCGGCCGTGACAAGCATTATCCTTCTCATTTGTTTAAATCGCATAGTTAAATCAGCTGCATTTTTCCAGCCAGTTCGAATTCGTATCGTCCCCCTTGGGAGACGATACTTGACAGTCGGTTCAAAACCATTCTGCGATCATCTGCGCAATCTGCGGGATAAAATATCATCAAAGAAAGCTTCTGCGTAAATCTGCGGGATCTGCGGGAAAAATTTCGCGAGATCTGCGGGAAACTCTCTCACCTGCATTTCTCCATCCACATTGGCAAATCCTCCAATAGCTTCTTCATCACTTTATCGGTACCCAATATGAATATGGAATTATTTTGATATGCTTCTCCGCCGTTTTGGAGACCAACGAGATCACTCACTCCCCTCAAAATCAAAACGCGTTGTTTATTCTTCATACAGGTGTAGGCAATGGCTCCTGTTTCCCAGTCTCCCGCAACAGCGTGATACCGGGCTATCAATCCCGAAATTTCTGCCGGAACAATATCCCTGTCAGCGGAAACCATCACTGTTTTCACCACCCCTTTGGGCAAGCGATCTCCCAGCCAGGATAAATCAAGAACGGTGGAATAGTCGCTGATGGCTTCCTGGGAGTCCCCCATGGCCTCTTCGATATCATAGATGATGGTTTTGTCCACCAATACGATTTCGAGTTTTTTAATTTCACCTTCAAATCCCCCGCACGTGCCGATATTGATAAGGTACGTTGGGATCCAGCGATCAATACAATATTGTGTCGATCCCGCCGCCGCCACTTTCCCCCATCCTCCATGAAAAAAAATCACAGGCTCCGTCCTATTCCCAACTGCGATATCCTTGACAAAATATTCACCCCAGGGAGAGCGAAGAATGGCTTCATGAGGAAAAATATCCTTAACCACCTTCCACTCCGCATTGGCCGAAACCAGAATTACTTTGTCAATGCGGGTTTCCTCCGGACTGCACCCACACCACAACAACAAACACAACACAAACAATAGACTGTATCTCATCCCTGTTTCTGATAAATATAATTCGGCAAGGGACTCAATCTTAAATTCTAAATGGGGCTGACTAAAAAGGTATTGCTTGAAAGGCCAAACCAAATTATCTCTTGTCTCTGCGCCTTCTTAGCGCCTCTGCGTCTCCGCGGTTTAGAACAACACAAGAAAGAGCGAATAGATGAGGTAAACCAAAAGAATAGTCAGCATCAGGTATCCAAACACCCGGGCCCGGGCATAGTATCCTTTTACCGGCATGACGCCGCGGTGCCTTCTTCTTGTTTTCAATTTAGAGTATCAAAAAGTATACGGGCCATGATGTACACCACCATACAAACTACCAGCAAGGTAGCGAAAACCCTGGCTCGTTGTAATATGTAATACTTCATGGGCAGTCCCTTGATAAAACTCATTGATTTGGATGAATTTATACCCATATAACTAAAAAGGGACTGATTTGGATACATTATCGCCGGTAAATCGCCAATAGGGGGTACAAACGGACTTCTGGATCGTGGAAATGCTGGTTACCTGACTACAAGTGAATCACTTCACCATACGCAGCAGCGGCCGCTTCCATCGTAGCCTCACTCATCGTCGGGTGAGGGTGAACCGATTTGATCATCTCATGGCCTGTCGTTTCCAGCTTCTTGGCTACCACAATTTCAGCAATCAGCTCCGTTACATTATACCCAATCATATGCGCTCCCAATAATTCGCCGTATTTGGCATCGAATATCAATTTCACAAATCCTTCCGAAGCACCGGCGGCTTTTGCTTTTCCCGATGCCGTAAAGGGAAACTTGCCCACTTTCAATGTATATCCTGCTTTTTTTGCAGCCTCCTCGGTATATCCGACCGATGCAATTTCGGGGCTGCAATAGGTGCATCCCGGGAGGTTATTATAGTTGAGCGGTTCCGGATTATGCCCGGTGATCTTCTCCACGCAGACAATCCCCTCAGCGGAAGCCACATGGGCGAGCGCCGGCCCTTTTACAATATCGCCAATCGCATAAACACCGGGGACATTGGTTTTATAAAAATCATCGACGATGACTTTTCCTTTTTCCGTTTTGACTCCTACTTCCTCCAGTCCGATGTTTTCAAGATTGGTGGCAATGCCGACG
>DATHFS010000165.1:0-2530 GCA_035317975.1 Cyclobacteriaceae bacterium
ACGTTGCTGGAATTCAGAACCTACCGGTACAAAGGTCATTCCATGTCCGATCCCGCCAAGTACCGGAGCAAGGAAGAGGTGGAGGAATACAAAATGCGCGACCCGATCGAAGTCGTGAAGAAGACGATCCTTGAAAAAAAATATGCAACCGAAAAAGAGCTCGAAGCGATCGACAAACGGGTCAGTGAAAAAGTAGAAGAAAGCGTGAAGTTTGCCGAAGAATCGAAATACCCCGATCCCGGTGAAGCGTTGAGGGATGTTTACATGCAACCGGACTATCCGTATATCACAGATTGAAGGGCAGTAGGCAGTCAATAGGCAGTAGGCAATCAGTAGGCAGTAGGCAAAGAGCAATAGGCAAAGTTTTGTCCTTCTCTTGCGTCTCAACTTTGATTTAAAAAATTAGTTTAGCAAAAGACTTTCAACTTCAGTCGATACCAGTAGGCCGTATGCAAAGGGCCGTGGGCAATGTCTTGCCCCTTCTCCTTGCGTCTCAACTTTGATTTATATTAGTTTAGCAAACAACTTTCAACTTCAGAAATACTTTGCCTACTGCCTATTGCCTACTGCCAACTGGCTGCCTATTGCCTACTGACTCAACTTTTGGTTAATAGAGGGTAATTCTTAATTTTGCAGCCCCGTCCCAATCCCCAACGGGAGTACCAAGGGCGGCTTTTACCTCAACAAACCATGGCTAAAAAGGAAGAAAATAAGGATTTGCTGGAGAATCCGGAAGTGATCAAAGAAAAGCTTGCCGGCATAGAGCATTGGGTCGAAGGGAATCCAAAAATAGTTTTCGGCGTCTTGGGTGCCGTCGCGTTGGTGATCGCTGGGTATTTTGGGTATGGCCACTGGATAGGAAGCCAGGACGACCAGGCTCAAACGGAGATGTTCCAGGCGATCCGCTATTTCGAATCCGATAGTTTGAACCTGGCGCTGAACGGCGACGGGAATAACCTTGGTTTTCTCCAGATCATCGACGACTATGGAATGACCGATGCCGGCAAACTGGCCAATTTTTATGTGGGGGCTATCTATATGAAGCAGGGCAAATTCAAACCTGCGATTTTATACCTGGAAGATTTCAAAGCAAAGGACCTGTTGGTTCAGGCGCGGGCCTACAGCCTGATCGGCGATGCCTACATGGAATTAAAAGAGTATGAAAACGCAGCGAAGTTCTATACCGAAGCCGCCAATTACAAGCCCAACAAATTCTTCTCTCCGACGTACCTGATGAAGGCCGCACTGGCCTACGAAAAGTTAAATCAAAATGAGAAGGCAAAAGAGGCATACCAGAAAATCATCGATCAATATTGGGACTCTAACGAATACCAGGATGCCCGTAAGTACAAGGCAAAAATGGATACCCATTCCTAATTTAAGATTCAAAATTTAAAATTTAAGATCAATGAGAACCAGTTTACTCGGTACTCCACCTCCAATTTTAGATCTTAAATTTTGAATCTTAAATCTTAAATTGTATCATGGCCGGCACACTCACCTCAGTAAGCAAAAAAAGTCAGCTCAATTTATCCAACTCGAAATTTGCCATCGTTGTAGCGGAATGGAACGAGGAAATTACGGAGGCGCTCTTTCAGGGAGCAGTGGATGCTTTTCTCAAATTAGGCGTCAATAAAAAAAACATCATCCGGAAAAATGTACCCGGCAGTTTTGAGCTGCCCCTGGGAGCGCAGTGGATGGCGGAACAAAAAAACATCAGCGCCGTCGTCTGCCTCGGTTGTGTCATTCAGGGCGACACGCCTCACTTCGATTATATCTGCCAGGCCGTCGCTCAGGGCATTATGACCGTCAATCTGAAAACCAATAAGCCGGTAGCGTTTGGCGTGCTAACTACATTGGATAGAAAACAGGCCCTGGAACGCGCGGGAGGCAGACTTGGAAACAAAGGAGAAGAGGCGGCGCTGACGGTGGTGAAGATGCTGGAAATGAAAGATTGAATCCCAACGGGAGTGGTGATTTGCGTAACCCCGAACGTTTCATGACGGGAAGTTTAAGTCATCCAATTTCAGAAAAGGGTCAGCCTGCCGGTTCATTCTTCATTACCGACCTTATTTTCTTAACGATATCCGGCGTAATTTCCTTTACCCCATGCACGGCTTTGGCGTGTTCTGCTGCTAAGGCAAGGGCTTCTGTTTCTGTTTTTGCCTTGATCACTCCATTGCAATCAAAGCCGACATCCCGGCAACGAATTACTTTTTCCATAATGATTAATTAGCTTAGTTAATGTTTCCTTGAAATTGCGGATTGGACTTATTGAATTACCCAGTCCGTGTGTTTTGTGGAAGATGACTCCAGATATTTTTTGAGTTGATCACCCACCGATTTTCCTTTTTCCTGTGCTGCCTTTCCCAGCACGGTATAGATACTATCAATTCCTCCATCGTCGAAATAGGTGTCCCGTATCCGCTCCGATTCAAAGAAATAGATCAGGCCAACGCTGTTCTCATTTTCGCCCCGTATGGCTTTAATGAAATACACTTTTACACCGGAGAAATTCTTTTCAAATTCC
>DATHFS010000166.1:0-2322 GCA_035317975.1 Cyclobacteriaceae bacterium
GTTTGGGCGTAGAGCCAAGAAAATTGTTCGACTTCGATTTTTAAACCGCTTCCTTGCCCGACGAGTGATTTCGTGTAAGCATTCGGACACATCTCAGGAAAAATTTGCCCCTATCGTGCAGAAGATCGAAATTTGTAACGATGAAAAGCCATCCCGCTTCTTTGTTTACTCCCCACGGGGCCAAAGTCATCGTTCAGGAGCCTCCGGTCAAATCGCGACCCGGCGTCGACACTGCCGTGCTGACTTCCATTGACCCTGCCGTCCTTGAAGATTCCTATGTTTATGTGCATTGTTATTTCGACAATCCGGGGAGCAATACACTGATCCGTATCTGGAAAACCACGTTTCTGATTGACCCATTGTCCGGCACACGGGCTTCATTGGTTCATGCCGAAAACATTTCCCTTGCCCCTCAGTGGACGTTGATTTCAGACGGGACTTCCTTTTCTTTCCTGTTGGTATTTTCGGGATTGCCAAAGTCCTGCCGGCAGTTTGACCTGAAGGAAGAAATCACCCAGCCCGGAGGCTTTCTGGTGACCGGCATCACACGGAATGAAACGGACGTATATCATATAAATATTGAGTAATATTGTCTGGGATAAAACGCTGGTGCGTGTTCCCATCACGGTCCAACCCTAAGATCAACGTGCGTTTCTCAGTAAAGAAAGGATGCCTGCTGCCAGTTGGAATTTTATTTTTCCTGGGGGCCGGCTACTGGCTTATCGGCTTGATCCAATACCGCCTCAACGTCATGGATGTGGAGGAGTATGAACCTGTTTCCACACTTCACGTTCCGAAGCATCCGCTTACCCGATCGAAGTTTCCATTTATCGATGTACACAACCATCAGTTTACCATGCCCATCCAGAACCTGGATAAACTGGTTGCTGACATGGACTCCCTGAACATGCGGGTGATGGTGAACCTGAGCGGATTCCGCGGCAAGTACCTCGAGTGGACGTTGGACAACGTTAAGAAACATTATGCAAACCGGTTCGTCATTTTCCTGAATATCAACTTTGAAAATCTCGATGACCCCGGATGGCCCCAGGAAACCCTGACGATGATGGAGGAAGCCGTGAAGCAGGGTGTGAAGGGTTTGAAAGTGTATAAGGGCCTGGGCCTCACCGATAGCGACAACCAGGGCAACCGGATTGCCGTCGACGACCCGCGACTGGATCCGATCTGGGCCAAGTGCGGCGAACTTGGAATCCCGGTCTTAATTCATTCCGGGGAACCGGTTGCATTCTGGCTGCCAAAAGATAAACACAATGAACGCTGGCTGGAACTAAAGCAGGAGCCGGGTCGCTACCGGTCGCCGGACAAGTTTCCGCCCTTCGAGCAAATTATGGCGGAACAACATCATGTATTCCGGAAACACCCTGAAACGAAATTCATCGATGCACACCTTGGATGGTTTGGCAATGATTTGGAGCGCTTTGGTAAATTGTTGGACGAGTTGCCCAATGTCTATACCGAGTTGGGTGCGGTGTTGGCCGAGTTAGGGCGCCAGCCCCGGTTTGCCAGGTCGTGGATGATCCGCTACCAGGACCGGGTGATGATGGGAAAAGACACATACAAAAAAGAGGAATACTACACGTACTTCCGCGTGCTTGAAACTTCGGATGAATATTTTGACTATTACCGGAAACGGCATGCTCATTGGAAAATGTACGGCCTCGATCTGCCGGATTCTGTGCTGCAAAAGGTGTATTTTAAAAACGCGTTGAAAGTCATTCCGGGGATCGATCCGGCTTTATTCCCTTCAAAAGGTGATCGGTAATCGGTGATCAGTGATCGGTAGCGGGTGCAAGACTACTAAAATTGCGGCCACGATCTTTGTGACTAGGCCGGAACACACCGATCACCGATTACCGATGACCGATTACCGATTTCCCCGGCCATTCATCGGTTCTTCCGAATAATAAGTTAACCCGGGTTGCATTTTTGGCGTTTTTAAACGCGGGCGTTACGTACTTATAATCCAACCTATTATGAAAAAGCGAATGGTGAAAGTGAATGGAATTATACTGGGTATAGTTCTTTCGTTCTTGTTTACCACTAATCTGCAGGCACAATATGCCCTGGCGGCGGGCATTCGCCTTGGCGGGACCAGCGGGGTGTCCGGAAAATATTTCTATAAGCCTGACATGGCAGTGGAAGGGATCGTTGGCACGTTTGGGAATGGATTCAGCATCACAGGACTTCTTGAAAAATCGATCGCGTTCTACAACACCAAAGGCCTGTATTTATATTACGGTGGAGGGGTCCACACGGCATTTTACAATGGCAGAAGTAGTACGTACAGCCATTTTGGCCGGG
>DATHFS010000167.1:0-3908 GCA_035317975.1 Cyclobacteriaceae bacterium
TGGGGTATGGAGTTCTGATGACCTTCATGATGAGGTTGGAGGCAGGTGCTCCCAATTCTCAGTTTACCAGCATCGAGAGCGCCGTATGGTATGTGGTCGCCACCCTGACAACGGTGGGGTATGGCGATGTTGTTCCGGTCACCTATTGGGGGCGCATGATCGGGATCATTTTCCTGTTATCCAGTTTGGGCGTGTATGGTTTTATCATTGGACAGATTGCAAATTTTATGAGCACACTAAAAGAACACAAGGAACTTGGGCTGAATGGCACGGGTTTCAGAAACCATGTAGTGATGGTAGGGTGGAATGATTTTGGACAATCGGTCATCAGCCACCTGATCGGTGCGGGGAAGCAAGTCGCCGTCATTACCAAGGATCGGCCCAGCGTGGATATCATCCGCGAATACTATACCTCCGATCAGGTCTTTATCCTTTATTCCGATTACAATAATTTTGACCTTCTTGAGAAAGCCAACATCCGCGAGGCCTCTATCGTGTTTATTAATCTTGATGATGATACCGAAAAGCTGGTCTATATTATTAACATCAAGAAACATTTCAGCGACCTCAATTATGTTGTAACGCTGGACAACGGCAATCTTAAAAGCACCTTCCACCATGCCGGCGTCACCTATGCCATCTCCAAGAATGAAATTTCCTCGAAGTTATTGGCGAGCTATATCTATGAGCCCGACGTGGCTGTCTTCAGCGAGGAGCTCCTCGCCTATGCGCATGAAGAAGACGAGTACGATATGAAACAGATTGTGGTGAAATCAGACAATCCCTATGCGGGCGTGTTTTACGAAAAGGCCTTCTTTGACCTGAAGAAATTGTACAATGTTGTATTGATTGGCCTGGTCAAGATACAGGAGGGGAACCGGAAATTAATGAGAAACCCGGTGGGCAGTACTAAAATCGATGCAGGGGATTATCTTATTCTTCTTATTGATAAAAAAGGTGTGGATAGGTTAAAAAAATTGTTCCATATAGAAGAAGGAGTATGATATTTAAAATTTAAGATTTAAAATTGGGGATGAACATACCCTTCAGGTCCCTTCCAATATTAAATCTTAAATTTTAGATACTTCCACTTCATTCCGGTTGATAAATTCAAATTCAACCTCGTTTTTCATATCCACCAGGATCCGGGAGTCCCGGCTGACTTTTCCAGACAATATCTGCTTCGAAAGCTCATTCAGAATTTCGCGCTGCAATACCCTCTTCAGGGGCCTGGCTCCATAGTGAGGATCAAAGCCCATTTTGGCTAACCGGTCGAGCGCCTTATCCGAAATGTCGAGTTTTACTCCGCTTTCAGACAACCGTTTTTTGATCAAGCCAAATTGTATTTCAACAATTTTCCGGATATCTCCCTTGCTCAGGGGGCGGAACATAATAATCTCGTCGATCCGGTTGATAAACTCCGGACGGATGGATTTCCTCATAATCGCCAGCACCTCCTCCTTGGTCTCCTCGATCACGTCGAAATAGTTGGTCTCGTTCATCTTCTTAAAGTTTTCCTGGATGATCTCCGACCCGATATTGGTGGTCATAATAATGATCGTGTTCTTGAAATTGGCAATGCGGCCCTTGTTGTCGGTCAGCCGTCCATCGTCGAGCACCTGCAGCAGGATGTTAAACACGTCCGGGTGCGCTTTTTCAATTTCATCGAGCAAGATCACCGAATAGGGTTTTCTTCGCACCGATTCAGTCAGTTGTCCTCCTTCATCGTAGCCGACATATCCGGGCGGCGCACCGATCAGGCGACTTACACTATGACGCTCCTGGTATTCGCTCATGTCGATGCGCACCATCGCATTCTCGTCGTTGAAGAGGTATTCCGCCAGGGCCTTCGATAATTCAGTCTTACCCACCCCGGTTGTTCCCATAAAAATAAAGGAGCCAATGGGTCGCTTGGGATCTTGTAGGCCGGCACGGCTTCTTCTCACCGCATCGCTCAAGGCGCGGATGGCTTCTTCCTGCCCTGCCACCCGTTTGCCTAACTCTTTCTCCAGATGAAGCAGTTTCTCGCGCTCGCTCTGAAGCATCTTTGATACCGGAATGCCCGTCCACTTGGCCACCACTTCGGCAATGTCTTCACTATCTACTTCTTCTTTCAGCAGGGAATTTTCTCCCTGCAGCTCTTTCATTTGGACCTGGAACTTGCTCAGCCGTTTTTCAGCCTCCACGATTTTTCCATACCGGATTTCGGCTACCTTACCATAATCGCCCGCTTTCTCGGCCTGCTCGGCTTCAAACTTCAGTTTGTCGATGCCTTCTTTTTCTTTGCGGATGTTGTTGACGATCGCCTTTTCACTCTCCCAACGGGCCCTGAGGGAATTGCGCTGTTCAGACAACCCTGCAATTTCTTTGCTCAATGCAGATTCTTTGTGCTTGTCTTTTTCCCTTCGGATGGCTTCCCGCTCGATCTCCAATTGCATGATCTTTCGATTGAGTTCGTCAAGTTCTCCTGGAAGGGAATCCATTTCCAGACGCAATTTGGAGGCGGCTTCATCGATCAAATCGATCGCTTTGTCGGGGAGGAACCGGTCTGTAATGTACCGGCTGGACAATTCCACGGCGGAGATCACGGCATCGTCTTTAATACGCACACCATGGTGAAGCTCATACTTGTCTTTGATCCCGCGCAGAATAGATACGGAATCTTCTATCGAGGGTTCGTCCACCATCACGGTTTGGAACCTGCGCTCCAGGGCTTTGTCTTTCTCAATATGTTTCTGATATTCTTTTAATGTGGTAGCACCAATGGCATGGAGTTCACCCCGTGCCAGGGCGGGCTTTAACAAGTTAGCCGCATCCATCGCTCCTTCGCCTCCACCCGCCCCAATAAGCGTATGAATTTCATCTATAAAGAGAATGATCTGCCCGTTGGAATCGGTCACCTCTTTAATCACCGCTTTGAGCCTTTCTTCGAACTCTCCTTTGTATTTAGCACCGGCTACGAGCAACCCCATGTCGAGCGACACGAGGATTTTGGATTTCAGGTTTTCAGGCACATCGCCGTTGACGATCCGCTGAGCCATCCCTTCCACAATCGCCGTCTTGCCCACACCGGGCTCGCCCAATAGAATGGGATTATTTTTTGTTCGCCTGGAAAGGATCTGAAGAACCCGTCTGATTTCCTCGTCCCGCCCGATCACGGGATCAATCTTGCCTTGTTTAGCAAGGTCATTCAGATTCTTTGAATAGCGCTGCAGCGATTTGTATTTTGCTTCTGCATTTTGATCGGTCACCTTGGCCCCGCCACGCAATTCTTTTATTGCCTTGATTAGCGTGGTCCGCTCGAAGCCCGCATCTTTCATGATGGAAGCAACTTTATCTTTGGTCGCCAACAGGGCCAACAACATATGTTCGATAGCAACGAATTCATCCTGGAATTCACGCAACTCCTTGTCGGCATTCTGCAAAACCGTATTTGTCGTAGGGGACAGATAAGGCTGCTGGCCGGAAGCTCTCGGATAGGAGGCGACGATCTCGTCCAGCTTGGTTTCCAGGATCGTCGCGTTGATGTTCAGTTTCTTGAACAAATAATTCGGAACATTCTCATCAGTCGCCAGGATCGCCTTCAGGAGGTGTCCTGGTTCGATTGCCTGTTGCTGATTGCTCGTGGCAATCTCAGCCGCCTTTTGCAATGCTTCCTGTGATTTTATCGTGAATTTTTCGAAGTTCATAGTAATGGAGTTTTCGCTCTCCTTTGGTTATCAAAACCTAAACCATTAGGGTTTTCAGGAAATTTTGTCGTGAAAACGGTCTGGTATCCAGTCAATTCAGCCAATTTGTCTATACTTTGCCCTCGTCAGTCAATGCTTGTTGCCTCGAATAAATTTCGTGTTCGCTAGGGAATTTGTTTAGTTTAATGATTATTGATTCGTATGCCGGGTAAGCCAAAG
>DATHFS010000168.1:0-2487 GCA_035317975.1 Cyclobacteriaceae bacterium
CTTGAACGACCGTCGCATCAAAATACAGATTGAAAAAGAAACTGAACCGCACCACCGTGAATTCCAGCAGGATCAGCCACAACCCGCGTGTACATAGAAACCGGGATAATTCTTTCTTCGATCTGCGCTGAAGACTAAGCCGGATGGAGGTTCCGGATAGAAAAACAAAAGTGGGTGCACAGAAATGAGTAATCCACCGTGTGAAGAAAATCGCCAGCGTCGTTTGTGCCGGGTCGGTGGGGTTAAATGCGAATGCAGCGATATGGAAGAAATCGCGGGTATGGTCGAGGGCCATGATTACCATCACTAACCCGCGCATCAAGTCAATGGAAGAGATACGGGGTTTCTCTACGAGGAGTTCGGGTTGATAACTCATGTCATTAAATTAGGAATTTGTCAGGGAAGGGGTGGGCGAGGGCTGTCCTGGATCTCGATGATCTGATTGTTGGGATTGAAGTGATCAATGTATCGGGTATAAGCACGGCCGGCAATAAACTCTTTAAGTTCTTTTTCGGCGGCGGCCCGGTTGGTTCCTGAGATCTTCACCATAAATACTCCTTCACCTGGTTTTTCAATTCTGATATTTGTCATGTAGAGGGCTGAAAAACAGCAAGGGAAAGTTAGTGATTATTCTGTTAAATTAGAGTCACATTCGAAATCGGTCAATTCAAAATAATAAAATCATGAAGCAAAAATCCAACCGACGCTCTTTCCTGAAAAAAGTTGGCCTCGGAGGCGTCGCTGCGACCGTAGCGCCTTCTGCTTTGGCCGGGCACAGCGTCACCGGGGACACGCCATTAAAAAAGAACAGTGCCCAACCGGAACCGCAATCAGGACGTAGTTACAATGGTCCCTATAAAGGCGAGTTCCTCAAACGAATAGCCTTTCCCATTGGCGGTATTGGCGCCGGCATGTTTTGCCTTGAAGGCACAGGCGCACTATCGCACATGTCGGTTCGGAATAAACCTGAAATATTTCATGAACCCGGAATGTTTGCCGCCCTTTCTATCAAAGGACTGTCCAACGGAACAAAGGTGATCGAGGGACCTTCTCCCGATTGGAAAAAGTTTGGCCAGCCGGATTCAGGCAACGGATCGGGAGGTGCTGTTTATGGCTTACCCCGGTTTCATCAGGCTGAATTTATTGTCCGGTTCCCCTTTGCTACGATCGATCTGGCAGACGACGACCTTCCGGTGAAGGTCAGGATCAATGGCTGGAGCCCGTTCATACCCACTGATGCAGATAATTCAAGTCTTCCGGCAGGAGCGCTGGAATATCGATTCGTCAATCACGGCGACAAACCCATCGATGCTGTTTTTTCTTTTAACTCCAGGAACTTTCTTCGCAAGGAGGAAACCAAAGGGGCGATTAAAAAAATAGCCAATGGATTCGTACTATCGAATGAAGAGTTGCCGGATAAGCCCTACCTGAGGGGCGACTTTGCTCTTTTCACCGATCAGCAGGGGACGGTGGTCGACCATTGCTGGTTTCGGGGCGGATGGTTCGATCCCCTGACCATCGCCTGGGAAACGATCCGGAATGGAAACGTGAAAAGCACGGAGCCCGTTGAATCGGGTGCGCCCGGCGCCTCGTTATTTGTGCCTTTCCAACTCCAGCCCAAAGCAGAAAAAACGATCCGGCTGATGATGGCATGGTACATACCCACCTCCGACATCCGCATCGGCGAGGATGGCAAGGTGGAGGAAAAATGTGATCCAGCTTCAGGCTGCTGCAATACGACTTCTGATCTGGGAATGGGCGAAAGCGAGAAACCTTTTACAGGTGCCAATTACAAACCCTGGTACGCCAATAAATTCTGGGATGTTTATAAGGTAGCTACCTACTTCCAGAAAAATTACGATGAGTTATTAAAAAAATCGGAGCTATTCAGGGATGCTTTCTACGCGACCACCTTGCCTCGGGAAGTGATGGAGGCAGTTGCCGCCAACCTCACGATCTTAAAGTCGCCTACGGTGTTGCGCCAGTTTGACGGACGGCTTTGGAATTTTGAAGGATGCGGCGACAGCTCGGGTTGTTGCCATGGTTCGTGTACCCATGTATGGAATTATGCGCAAGCCATACCTCATCTATTTCCCGCCCTTGAGCGGACCCTCCGTCATACCGAATTTTGTGAAGACCAGAATGCAGAAGGGCATCAGACGTTCCGCGCAGCGCTTCCCATCCGGCCCGTCAACCATACGTTCCATGCTGCTGCCGACGGCCAGTTGGGCGGCATCATGAAAGTGTACCGCGAATGGCGCATCAGCGGCGACAACGAGTGGCTGAAAAAAATGTACCCTATGGTGAAGGTCAGTATGGATTACTGTATCCGCACCTGGGATCCCCGCAGCAAAGGTGTTGTGGAGGAGCCGCATCACAATACGTACGACATCGAGTTCTGGGGACCGGATGGTATGTGCACAAGTTTTTACCTGGGGGCGTTGAATGCCATTTCGCAAATGGGCAAATTCCTGGGTAAGGATGTCT
>DATHFS010000169.1:0-2663 GCA_035317975.1 Cyclobacteriaceae bacterium
GCGGCGTACATCGATATTGAAAAAACATATAAGGGGAGTTATCCGCATACGATATGCCGGTTAACGCCAAAAGGAAAGACAGCATTTGAACGGTATGTGCAATCCATTAAGAAATACCTTCATTTATAAAGTTGGAAACAAGACATCTGAAATCAAAACCATGCACACCTCCATCACTATTTTTTTTACCGTTTCAGTTTGCGCCGCAAACTACATTAATGCAAGCAAGTCATTTTAAACTATTTTATAACCTTTAAAACCCAATTTTATGACATCACCAAACAGTAATTCACCCCGTCTACCTTATGACAGGCATCGGGGTCCCCATCCCGGAATCGTAGCGGTGGCTTATGTACTGCTATTTATAGCAGGCCTTGTCTCGTTCGGGGTTCTGTCAAACGGTGCCGAATTTCCCAGACCCTTCGGCGCGTTGGAAAAAGCGCAGCAAACCTTCCTGCAATTTACTTATGCCATAAGGATCAATGCCTTCTTTCAATTTGCCTGTGCTATACCCCTCGGAATTTTTGCCGCGGCCGTTACCAGCAGGCTAAGGTTCCTGGGTGTGAAGGTAACCGGCGTAAGCATTGCCTTCCTTGGCGGAATAGGTGCTTCCGTTTTATTCATGCTTTCCGGTCTTTGCAGTTGGGTATTATCCCAGCCCGGTATTGCCGATGATTTGAACGTCATGCATGCCATTCAGCTCCTGGGATTTGGCTGCGGAGGAGTTGGTACGATCGCCACCTTTGGTTTGTTGATGGCAGGTATTTCCGTGCCCTGCCTTTTTGGAGGGTATACACCAAAATGGTTAGCGTGGTTGGGAATAATCCTGGCGGTCTTGGCAGAACTATCTACCCTTAGTCTGATTATACCGCAAGCAGTTTGGTTGCTTCCGATTGTCAGGTTTCCATCGTGTATCTGGATGATTGGCACTGGTTTTACTTTACTTAAAAAATTACCGGAACACTCAACGACTGAACAATAATTAAAATAAAATGAAAGACAAAGTAATAGTAATCACCGGTGCTACATCAGGATTAGGCGCCGCCGCTGTAATTGCCTTTACTGCAATGAATACCAAAGTTGTATTCTGTGGAAGGCGAAGAAAAGAAGGAATGGAAATAGAGCACCGTGCCAGGGATAAAGGGGGTGATGCCACCTTTATACAAACCGATGTTACCGTTGAATCGCAAGTGGAGAACCTGATTGCCGAAACCATCCGCTTACATGGTAGAATCGATGTGGCGTTCAATAATGCAGGAGGTAATTTGTATTTCGGACCCATGGAAAACATGACCGGTGACCAATTTGCAGCCAACATCATGCTGAACCTTACCGGAACCTTTTACTCCATGAAGTACGAAATAAAAGCCATGAAACAATCGGGAGGCAGCATCATCAATACGGCCAGTACAGCGGGAGTCAAAGGTGTCAGTCAGGGTATTGCTTCTTATGTAGCCGCAAAACACGGCGTAGTGGGACTAACCAAGGCGGCGGCATTGGAACAGGCGAAAAACCAAATCAGAATTAATTCCCTTATCATCAGCGCCATGGCAACAGAGCAGTGGCTCGATGGAGTAAACAAAACGCCAGGCCTGTTTGAGAAGATAGCCTTATCCATGCCATTAGGAAGAGTCGCCACCGTTGATGATATTATCCCCCTTATCCTCTTTCTCGCTTCCGATGGTTCAAAAATGATCACAGGCGCCGCATTGGCTATAGATGGCGGAACGACAGCCGGATAATGATACCCTCAACTCTTTAAACTTATGATCCAAACACTCTTACATTTATCTCTCGTGGTCCATATCATCGCGATTAGCATGGTCGTGGGAATTACGATTGCCAATTTCGTGGCCTTCAAACAATTCTGGAAACTGTACGCTGTCAACCATGAACAGGGTCTATCCGCATTCAGGGCAATTACAAACTTTCAATTTATCGGAATGATCGGGTTGCTCCTTTTGATCGTATCGGGAACGACCATGCTCTACATCGTTGAGTGGACGTTTCTCTCCCTGCTTTGGTTCAAAATAAAGCTTTCAATTATACTATTGATTTTCGTAAATGGCTTCACGATGGGCCGGATTCAAACGGTTAAACTACAGGCATTCTTGTCCGGAGAAAAGACTTCCGCTGAGCCACAACACGACATCGGAAAGATAAAACGAAACATGCAAATCTTCCATCTTACGCAATTGACGCTATTTGTGATTATTATTATTGTCAGCGTTTTTAGATTTGGGTAAGGGTCGGGTGGTTGTTGGTGAAGAACAGTCGAGTAGGCAAGGGCATTTCAGCCCAAGCCGCTCCAAGAACCGTACGTGAAAGTCTCCCTTCATACGGCTCGTATTATCCAATCATGCTTTTATTCCAAGCTTCCAATGATAAAACAACAATGGATTTTCGGCTTGTATCAGTCGATACTTCTTGTACAACCTGTCCTTGCCGCGCATCTTATAGGTGTTCTTGATCCATTTACGGATTAGTTCATTTAGATAATAAAATACGCCATGTGCTTCACCACTGTTAAACCTAGAATAGTAATTGATCCAGCCACGTATTTTTGGATTTAGCTTTTCTGCAAACCACGCTAGGGTTTGCGTACTCCACTGTGGTTGCAATACTGCCTTAATAGCTGTTCTGATGCTCGTTTTTGCTGCATT
>DATHFS010000170.1:0-2610 GCA_035317975.1 Cyclobacteriaceae bacterium
AGGCAGCATTAACTGCCGGGAAGCAAGCCGCTGCATGTGTGATTTATTATGGGATGCCCGAAGACAAAGTGGAGCGGCTAAAGTCCCTGAATTGTGATGTGCTGGATATTTATGGAACAAAAGATCAGTGGATCAATACAGACCTTACAAAAAAATTCGAGGCCAACATGAAGACGGCTGGTAAGACGCTCACGGTGAAAAGCTACGATGCCGACCACGGTTTTGCCAATCCGAGCAATCCCCTGGGTCATTTTAATGAGGAGGCGTATAAGGATGCCTATAAAATTACGATGGGGTTTTTTAAAGCGAAGTTGAAATAGGCGTTAGTTATTGGTGAATGAACTCGGGTTAAGTAATCCAACGAAACGGTCTTCTCTTGAGTGCTTACCCCTAATGACCATTGACCAATGGCTAATGACTGTATTTATTCCTCCCAAACCACCACCCCCTTTATCTCATACCATTTCGGATATTTCGGAAGGTGTATCTTCTCCACTTCATTGCGCTTCACTTTCATCGTCGGTGTCATTAGGCCATTTTCAATCGTCCAGTCATCTTTCATGATAATCACTTTTTCCAACCGTTCATACTTCTCCAGTGTTGGATTGAGCACCGTCAAAGAACCTGATAAACTTTGAATAATAGCCTCTTTTGATTTCGCCTTCCCCGCTGCCGATAAAGTGATCAGCGCAATGGGCTGGGGAATACCCATGCCCACCACGCAAACCTGTTCGACATCGGTGTTGGAGAGAAGTTTGACTTCAATGGGTGCAGGGGAAATGTATTTTCCTTTGTTGGTTTTAAATTGGTCCTTGATCCTTCCTGTGATGGTGAGGAAACCATCCACATCAATTTCTCCAATGTCCCCGGTCTTTAAAAATCCATCTTCATCGAAGGCCTGTGCAGTCAGTTCAGGATTTTTATAGTACCCTTTCATGAGGCCCGGGCTCTTCAGGCGAAACTCACCATCGCTTGCAATTTTGACCTGAACACCGGAAAGCCGTTGGCCAACCGTACCGGGTCGATTTGCACCGTGGCGGTTAAAATGCGAATACACACAATCCTCCGTCATACCAAGTGCCTGAAAAATGGTAACATCCAGTTTCTCAAACCACGTCAGAAGATCGACGGCAATCGGAGCAGCGCCGCTATAAATGTGAGTGGCGCTGGCGAGGCCCAGCTTTTTTCGAATACTTCGTTTGATGATCCAACGGACAACGGGGATAGAGAGAAGCCTATCCAATTTAGCTTGCGGAAGTTTATCGAGGATCTTCTCCTGGAATTTCGCCCAGATTCTCGGCACCGCAAAAAATACTTGCGGCTGCGTTTCCATCAGGTTCTTAGGAAAGTGCTCAAGGGATTCGGCAAAAGAAAATTCCGCGCCGCTGTAGAGCCCGAATATCTCAATACCCATCCGCTCAGCGATGTGGCTAATGGGTAAGTAAGAAAACAAGCGGGGGTGAAGAGGCAACTTCAAGTCCTTTATCGCAACATGGATAACCGCATCAAAGGCGCCCATCGAATGCATTACCCCCTTAGGCCCGCCGGTCGTTCCGGAAGTATAAATAATCGTCATGACCTCATCGTTACTCCAGGGGGAGATCGTTTGAAAAGGATCATTGCGTTGAAGAAGCTCTTCCCAGGTTATTTCTTCCTGAATCTCATAAGCGCGGATGCCGATGCGGACAAGTCCTGGCGGAATTCCGGCTTTTTGTGATTCATAATTGTCCAGTTTGCCAACAATAATGGCTTTAGCCTCACTGTGCTCAAGAATTTGCCGGATGGACGATGAAGTAAGCGTCGGATACAATGGCACAGAAATATTTCCCGTCATCATAATGGCGATGTCGGCCATTATCCAGTGCGCACAATTTTTGGAGAGCAAGGCAATATGACTTCGGGCTGGCAAATTCAAAGAGGCAATGCCAGAAGCAATTCTTCTGATCTCCCCTCCGGCCTGTTGATAGGTCCAGGTCTTCCACTGGCCTGCAACGGGTTGCCGAAAAAGAATATGGTCGGGCGTTTCCCGCTCCCAGGTACAAAACATTTCCAACGGATTACTCACGATCAATAGTACAAAAAATCACTGATTTTCTATCCCTTCTCTTTACCTTCGCCCCATGAGTGAACCTGTTAAGAAATTATTTCTGCTTGATGCCTACGCCCTAATCTACCGCGCTCATTTCGCGTTCAGCAAAAACCCGCGGATCAGTTCCAAGGGAATTAATACGTCGGTCCCGTTTGGTTTTACGAACACCCTGCTGGAGGTTTTGCAAAAGCAAAAGCCAACCCACATCGGTGTTGCCTTTGATACGGCGGCCGCGACCTTCCGCGATAAAATTTTTGAAGCCTATAAAGCAAACCGCCAGGAAATGCCGGAAGACATCCGGTCAGGTGTGCCCAAGGTGAAAGAGATTATCCGTGGCTTTAATATTCCCATCGTAGAGTTGGATGGGTATGAAGCGGATGACATTATCGGCACCATGGCTACCCAAGCTGCCAGGCAAGGGTTCACCGTTTACATGATGACACCCGACAAAGACTTTGGTCAATTGGTGAAAGAGAATGTTTTTCTCTACAAACCTGCCTATATGGGGAATTCGGTGGATA
>DATHFS010000171.1:0-2588 GCA_035317975.1 Cyclobacteriaceae bacterium
CGATGGGTTGGGTCTGGATAAAATCGGCATTGACCTGGACCGTGGCAGGATCCCTGTTGATGAGCACTTGAAAACCAAAGTTGACACTATCTATGCGATCGGCGATGTCGTACGCGGCGCCATGCTTGCACACAAAGCCGAGGAAGAAGGGACGTTAGTGGCCGAACAATTTGCCGGCCAAAAGCCACACATTCATTATCTATTGATCCCGGGAGTCGTATATACCTGGCCTGAAGTGGCGAGCGTGGGATATACAGAAGAACAGCTCAAAGCGGATGGAAGAATTTACAAAGTCGGAACGTTCCCGTACAAGGCGTTGGGCAGGGCACGGGCCAGTATGGATACGGACGGGCTTGTAAAAGTCCTGGCCGACAAAAATACCGATGAGATTTTAGGGATGCATATCATTGGAGCACGCGCTGCCGACATGATTGCGGCGGGGGTCACGGCCATGGAATTCCGTGCCTCGGCCGAAGATGTGGCAAGAATGTCACACGCACATCCCACTTATATGGAAGCGGTGCGGGAAGCCTGCCTGGCCGCTACGGCCAACCGGCCCATTCATATGTAAAGAGGTTCCTTTCAACTACAGAAGTAATGTATTGTCCGAATTCGAAAGATTTCGGCAAGGGCATAGGAATATCTTTGCCCAAATGAATTTCCAAAAATGAGATTTCGGCGGGCAGAATGGCCTATGTTAAAAAGTGGTAATTCCTCCCGACTGGAAAATTTACTCCATCAGAGAAGAAACATCTTGTTTTCGCGTTTTACGCTGATTGCTTTCTTCGTTGCTGTGGTGCACACGGCCCAGGATGCGATTCAAGGGCATGGAGAAGGGGCCAGTCTTGATGCACTCTTCGGCCTGGTCATCCTATCGGCCCACGTCTTGAATAAGGCCGGCAAACATACAGCCGGAAAAGTCCTTTTGCTGGTATTTGTTAATGCAGGGTTAGCCGCATATTGTTCGATCATTCCCAGACACAATGGGGTTTTCCTGTACTACTTCCCTCTCATCGGGTTGTCTTATATTGTGTTTGATTATCATCAACGCCTCACCGGAATCTTTTTTGTTGGTCTTTCAGCCGTTTTTCTGGGGGCCCTGATCATGACCGATTTCAAGTTATTAGGGGAAATCCGTATCCCTGCCGCCCCGGAGCAGAGTTCATTTTTGATCAACCTGGCATCCAGTTCGTTGATCCTGACGTTGTGCATTGGCTTTATGATGAAGTACAATAACGAAGCGGAGAGGCATCTTATGAAATTGGCCGAAGAAATCCGGGTGAAGAACATTCACCTGGAGAAGACCAATTCGGAACTTGACCGCTTTGTGTATAGCGCCTCGCATGATTTGCGCGCACCCTTACTTTCTATTCTGGGTATTGTCAACATTTCGCGATACGAAAAACCGGGCCAACGGGTGGCAGACTACCTGACCCTTATTGATAGTCAGGTCCTGAAACTCGACCGGTTTATCATGGATATTATTAATTATTCACACAACGCGCGCACGGAGGTCGATGAACAACCCGTCAACTTTGACCATGTATTGGAAGGCGTACGCGAGAATCTCAGTTTTATGGAGGGTGCTGAAAAAATCAAATGGGAAAAAGAAATTGAGACCGGATTCGAGTGGAAAACGGATAAATACCGGATCGGCACCGTACTCCATAACCTGCTATCCAACGCAATCAAGTACCACAATTACGGCAGGGATGACCAATGGATAAAAATTGGCATGAGGAAAAACAGCAGCAACTGCTGTATCACTGTCAGGGATAATGGTGTGGGCATCCCCCACGAGCACCATCAGCGGGTTTTTGATATGTTCTATCGCGCCCACGATCATTCCAATGGCTCAGGGCTTGGCCTGTACATCGTAAAGGAGATTGTTGCAAAAATGAAGGGTACCATCCAACTTCAGTCTCAACCGGGTCAAGGCTCCACCTTCACCCTTACTTTTCCAGTCTTAGCAGCGTAAATAGAGTCATCGTGCGTACCAGGATCGCCGCCACATAGGGGATCAGAAAGTAGTTTAAGAACTGTGGCAAGACAGGCCAGGTCAACAAAAGCAAAAGGCAAATTCCCGCCGTAGCCAGGAAATAGCCCGGAAGCCAGGCAGGTTTATTTTTTCTTAAGAGGAGAACACCGGCGAAAACGTGGGTGGGTAGTGCCCAAAGCAAATTATAGTTTTTCACACAGGCATGATGGTCTGTCCCAAACCACAGGAAAAGAAGGAACAAGCCAAGGAACCCCGTCACCCATAAAAAGGTCACGTCAAACCAGGTGGAAAGTTTTTTCCGCCTCAGATCGAACACAGCAAGGGCGAGGGCCAGCACAAGGAGAAAACCGAATACGGTCCAGGGGTGAAACCAATTCCATTCCTGTCCTTCCGGCAGCGCTTGAAAGACCACTGTTTTTTCCTTGACGAGGGGGGAGGATGTTCCGCTAACCTCGACGAAGGCATGATCGAAGCCTGATTCTAAATAATCCGGAAGGAACATGTACTCGTAGGGAGTGGCTTTTCTGTCGATGGTGGAACCCAGGCCAATATCGATTCCCAGATCGCCCCAGGGCTGTTGGTCAAGATA
>DATHFS010000172.1:0-4296 GCA_035317975.1 Cyclobacteriaceae bacterium
ATGAGATCGGTTTCGTTCAGATCTCGGGTCATGTCTGTTCGGATGAAACCGGGAGCAACTGCATTGACGGTTACGCCTCGTCGGGCTACCTCCTGGGCCAGCGCCTTTGTGGCCCCGATGACCCCTGCCTTAGCGGCAGAATAGTTAGTTTGACCGGGCATGCCTTTGATTCCCGAAAGGGAAACCACATTGACGATGCGTCCATAGCGCTTCGTGAGCATATCTTTTACTACCAGCCTGGTGACGTTATAGAACGCGTCGAGGCTGGAGCCCAAAACATTTTTCCACTGGTCGTGCGTCATCCACATCAGCAGCGCATCCTCCCGGGCGCCGGCATTATTGACCAGCACTTCGATGGTGTCCTCCGGATGAGCCTCCATCCAACCCCCCAACACCTTGTCCGTTCCCGGAAGATCCGCCACATCGAATTTCAGCAGTTGAGCGTTCCCGTTCTTTTCCTCAATAAGGCCAACGGTTTTGTTGGCTTCCTCGTCGTTACTCTTATAGTTGACTAAAATGGTGTAGCCTTGCATCGCCAGTTTCAGGCAGATGGCCCGGCCGATTCCCCGGGATCCCCCGGTTACCAATGCGCATTTCATATTATACTATTTTTGCAGCCCCTAATCTGCCCAGGTATTCCTTCACCTTCTTTATATTTTGGTACTGCGGCTCATCTTCTACGATGGGCTTCACCAGGCTCCTCATCTCGGTATAAAACCGTTCCGTAAAAGTGGAAATTCGTGGTTGACACTTTAAATAGTCAATGGCTTGCACTACGGCCATGGCCTGTACTGCCAGGATATCAAAACTGTTGTCGATGACGCGGCGGGTGAGCAGTGCAGCATTGCAGCCCATGCTGACAATGTCCTGGTTGTCGTTATTGTTGGAGATACTGTGGAGATACATGGGATAGGAGAGGGTTTGGTTTTCGGCCGTCGTGGACGTGGCGGTGAATTGCATGCCCTGCAAGCCAAAATTCAGACCTAGTTTACCCAGGTTAATAAAAGGAGGAAGTTTCTGGTTGAGTTTGTCGTTGAGCAGGTAATTCAACTGCCGCTCTGATAACATGGACAGCTTGGTGATCACGATCTTCAATTTGTCCATGGCCAGCGAAACATAATCGCCATGAAAGTTTCCGCCATGGTACACATTCTCGTGCAGGTGATCGATGATAGGGTTGTCGCTGACGGAGTTCACTTCGTCTTCCAGCACCCGGTTTACTTCCGCCAACGTATCATATACCGGCCCGAGAATTTGGGGAACACACCGCAGGGAGTAGTATTCCTGGACTTTGTCGGTAAACACCGCTTCTTCGATTTTACGATGGTAGAGGTGATCCGGACGTTTGCGCACCAGTTTGCTGTCGCTCAAAACGATCCGCATCGCTTCGGCGATTTTCGATTGGCCGGCGTGCTGTTTCACGCGATTCAACTCAAGTGAAAAATGATCATCAAACGACTTCATCAATTCGTTGGTGATGGCCGACAAAATAATGGAGCAATTGAGAAGGTTGCGTGCGTGAATGATATTGACCATCCCCACACCCGTCATTGCCGAGGTTCCATTCATCAATGCCAATCCTTCACGTAGATGGATTTGAAGGGGTGCCCATTTTTTCTGACTGAAAATCTGGCTGGCAGGTTTGAATTCCCCGTTTACCATGACTTCGCCTTCGCCAATCAGGTTGAGGGCAAGGTGCGCCAGTTGAACCAGGTCTCCGCTCGCACCCACGCCGCCTTTCTCGAAGATGCAAGGGCTCACGCGCGCATTCAGGAAGTCCTTCAACAACATCACAACGGAAGGATGTACGCCGCTAAGCGCCATCATCAGGCTATTCAGGCGGGCCAGCAATGTAGCCCGTGACAATTCTTCTGAAAATGGCTGGCCGGCTCCGGAACAGTGACTGCGGATCAGATTGTACTGAAGTTGTTTTTGATCCTCCTCGCTGATCTTGTACTGTGCCATGGGCCCGAGGCCCGTGTTGATCCCATAAATAATTTTTTGTTGGGCGTAGGATTGGAGAAAACTGAAATTGGCTTCGACTTCCTTCAGGCGGGCCTCCTCCAGCCCGACCTTTTCATCCTGGTAAAGAACGCGCTCAAAGTCCTCTGAGCTCAGTTTATTGCTTCCGATGGTGATCATATAGTGGCAGACAATAGCAGCCTGAAGTTCTCTTTACTGGCCATAGTTACGATAAGGTAGACACTTTTGCTTTGATATAATCCGCCAATATACAGGGCTTCATTTTAAAAATTCAATTGTTGCGCAAAATTAATCCTTAATGCATGGATCACAAAGAACACGAAGGAAGTACAAAGAACACAAAGAATTCAGGGTCAAAGGATGGGGCTTACCCAAAACTCCGCACCACCAATGACGAATGAGCAATGACCAGTCGCTAACAAAACTCCAACAAGCGTCAAGCCTAAGCCCACGTACGGATTGGATGAAAAACAAAAAATGCCGACCTTGTTTTTCATGATGGTTCTTACATGAGGCGATTGTTTAAATGGCTAGGCATTGCCTTGGTTGCCTTGCTTTTCCTTGCCGCAGCGTCACTGGGGGTCGCCTATTATTATAAAGCGGACATTCTTGAGGCCATCAATCAGGAGCTCGGAAAAAGCATTAATGGTGAGGTCAGCCTGGGCGGCTTGACATTTAGCCTTTGGGATGAACTTCCCGGGCTATCGATTACCCTGCACGATATCTACCTCCGTGGACCTCATTATACGCAGTACAATAAAGGCTTTTTTGGTGCAAAAAAAGTTTACGTGAGTGTGCGATTGGCGCCCCTTTTCCGTAAGAAGATCGTCGTACGTTCCATTCATGTGACACAGGGTTCCATCTTTATTTTCCGGACGAAAACAGGATACACGAACCTGGATGTTTTCAAATCGGACAACGGAGCAGACACAATCAAAAACGAAAACCCGGTATTGGTATCGTTCCGCAAACTGCGCCTGGAGGATGTTCAATTTTCCTTTTATGATTCGTTGAGGAACAAATGGATCGGACTTCATTTTATTGATGTCCGGTGCCAAATCACAGAAACGGACTCTGCCCGATCCTATTCCCTCGCTGGTCCGGTGAAATTTGAAGGACTGATGTTGAATCCGGTGAATGGAAGTTACCTGACAGAAAAGAGGGCGCGGTTGGAATGGAATCTTGAATTCAGACCAGCGGCTAATGAACTGGTTGTCCTTCCCTCGACAATGGAATTTTCCAAATCCAAAGTGGCCTTGTCCGGGGCTATTGACTTTGCCCCGCCTGGAAAATTCCATTTGAATATCGGGTCAGAAAAACTCGATTACGAAGAAGGTATTTCCTTGCTTATACAGGCTCTTCAGAACAGACTAAAAAAAATTGAAATTGAAAACCCGATCAGTGTGACCACCCGGGTGGATGGTCAGCTTGCTTCGGCTGCGCCGCCCCGTGTGGATGTCTCGTTTCAATTCAGCAAGAGCCGCGTCCGTGCGTTTGTCGTCCAGGCCGAGCAAGTCACGGCGGATGGCTCATTCTCAAACCACGTCGACAGTACCCGGCGAAATGATGATCACAACTCGACGGTGACATTGAATAGCGTTGAAGGTGTTTTTCAGGGGCTGCCTACCCGGTTAACGGCCACCTTTCATGATATGAAAGATACCCGGGTGACGTTAACCTCGCGGATGGATGTTAAGGCCCGTGATTTCAATGCCTTGCTGGATACGAGCAGATGGAAATTCTCCGCCGGATCGTTTACTTCTGAGATTGAATATTCCGGCAAACTGAAAGAATTTCTGGACAGTACACGAACAAAATTTGAAGGTAAACTGAAGGGGTCGGCGCACCTGAAAGAAGGCGCTTTTCGCTATGTTCCCCGAAAGCAGTTCTATGAAGACGTTACGGTGGCAGTGAAGTTCGACCAGGACCATGTGGACATCGGGGATATTGGATTCACACTCAACAAAAGCCCCGTATCCCTTAAAGGGGAGGTGTTAGGGTTTGTACCTTTTTTTGTGCTGCCGGCGAATAAGGGATTGGTTCGGCTCCAGGTTTATTCTCCTTCCCTTGACCTGGCCGTTGTTTTCATGAAAGAGGCCAGGAAGAACCGCTACCAGCAAAGGGCCAAACCGAAAAAGAAGGTCTCCGACCTGATCGACCAGCTTTCGGAAAAAGTGGAATTCGATCTGACGGTTCAACTGGACCGCCTTATATATCAAAACATGAGGGGATCCAATGTGAAAGGCAAGCTGCTTCTCACCCGCAACGCCCTTCAGGCGCAGAACGTTAAAATGAATCTGGCAGGAGGGGATA
>DATHFS010000173.1:0-2911 GCA_035317975.1 Cyclobacteriaceae bacterium
TGCTGGTTATTGGTTCCAAGGTTCAAACCTACCAACAACCAGTAACCGCTTGGAAGGCGAGTGTCGGCAAAGTAATTTTATACCGGACCTAACCCCCTGATCATGAATTTCCGCATCGAAAAAGACACCATGGGCGAAGTACACGTGCCCGCCGACAAATATTGGGGTGCGCAGACAGAGCGTTCACGCAACAACTTTAAGATCGGTCCCGAAGCGAGCATGCCGAAAGAAATCATTTACGCCTTTGGCTATTTGAAAAAGGCCGCAGCCATGGCAAATCATGAACTGGGTGTACTCACGGCGGACAAGAAAAATATGATCAGCACCGTTTGCGATGAGATCCTGGCCGGCAAACTCGACGAAGAATTTCCGCTGGTGATCTGGCAAACCGGTTCCGGCACGCAAAGCAACATGAATGCGAATGAGGTCATTGCTTACCGGGCTCACGTTCTTTCCGGAGGGAAACTCACGGATGAAAAGAAAGTCCTTCATCCCAATGATGATGTCAATAAATCACAATCATCCAATGATACCTTTCCTACCGCCATGCACATTGCCGCTTACAAGCTGGTCATGGAACTGACCATTCCCGGAATGAGAAAATTGCGGGAGGCAATCGCCGGGAAGGCCACGGAATTCAAAAATATTGTAAAAACGGGACGTACCCATTTTATGGACGCCACCCCCTTGACGCTCGGCCAGGAATTTTCCGGTTATGTTCAGCAAATTGACAATAGTATTCGGGCGCTTAACAATGCCCTGGTGGCGGTCCGTGAATTGGCGTTGGGCGGCACAGCCGTAGGAACAGGATTAAATACCCCGCCCGGTTATGATGTGTTGGTAGCAAAAAAAATTGCCGAACTCACGGGGCTTCCGTTCATCACGGCGCCCAATAAGTTTGAGGCGCTCGCCGCCCATGACGCCATGGTGGAATTGTCCGGTGCATTAAAGCGATCCTCCGTGTCGTTAATGAAAATTGCCAACGATATCAGAATGCTCAGTTCGGGTCCTCGCAGTGGGATCGGGGAAATTATTATTCCGGACAATGAACCCGGTTCTTCCATTATGCCAGGGAAAGTAAATCCCACTCAGCCGGAGGCCATGACCATGGTCTGCGCCCAGGTAATTGGCAATGATGTAGCAGTGTCGGTGGGCGGGGCAAGCGGCCATTTTGAATTGAATGTATTCAAGCCCATGATCGCCTCCAATGTGCTTCAATCGGCCAGGCTGATCGGGGACGCCTGCGTTTCTTTTAGCGACAAATGCGCCGTTGGAATTGAGCCCAATTTGCCGGTTATTAAACGGCATATGGAGAATTCGCTGATGCTCGTGACGGCCCTCAATACCCACATCGGGTATGAAAATGCCGCCAGGATTGCCAAGAAGGCGCATAAGGAAAACAAGACCTTACGGGAAGCAGCTGTTGAACTGGGTCTCCTCACCTCACAACAATTTGACGAATGGGTAAGACCGGAGAAGATGGTGGGGACCCTTTGACGTGGTCACGAACCTCATTGGGCATGGCTGCAAAACCACAAAGCTGCAATAGAATGCTATGTATTTCGTGCCTTATTTATTACTTTTAACATTGAAATTAAACCCTTATCCAATGAAAACTCGAGTTTTGATTGTCTGCCTGGCTCTCATTTTTTCCGGCACCCAAGTTTTCGCTCAACTTTCCAAGAAGGAGAAGAAAGAATGGAAAAAGAAAGCCAAAGAGTATGCTAAGAACCCGGCCAACCTGAAGCAAATGGTCGAAGAGAAACAAGTGTCTGACAACACGGTCACTTCGCTGAAGGGGGATGTCAGCAAATTGCAATCCTCCATCAGCGACAAGAACAGCAAGATTGCCGATCTGGAGGATCAGATTTCCAAAATGAGGAGCGAACTTACTTCCACTAAAACAGAACTTGCTCAATTGAAAGCAGCCCCTCCGGTAAACACGATGGATTTTTCTAAAGGAGTGGTTTTTAAAGTACAGATCGGAGCGTTCAAGAATAAGGACCTGTCCAAGTATTTTGAAAACAATCCCAACTTCGGCGGAGAAGTGAAAGAAGGAGATCCCCAAAGAGTAACGATTGGCATTTTCCGCGATTATTGGGAAGCCGATACCTTTAAGAAATATTTGCGCGAAATGGGCGTTAAAGATGCCTGGATCGTTCCCTATAGAGATAGCCAGCGCGTTGAGATTAAAGATGTCCTGGAAGGCGTCGTTGGTGACAAAGTACCTGCGAAAAAGCCAGCAAACTAATTATTTTCTACCCCACGGAAAGCAGTACTGAAGGGTACTGCTTTTTTGTTTTTTAAAAGGAAATCCTGACAAATTTCGTTTTCGTTTTGAGTTTTGACCTGGGTATGCAAGTTTTGTCGGACAAAACCCCGGTTCTTCGTCTGATTAACCATTTTATAGGTGCTGAGATTTGTATTTATTCTCTTTTTTGTTTTTTCGGTCCTTGTTGAAGGAACTGCCCAAATTCGATTAACCACACTTACTGTCGGGCCGAATGAAGTATTTGAACTTCAGAATACCGATGTGATGGTGGTCGATACGCTCATCCTTCACGACTCTTCCCGGATCGTACTCAACACATTAAAAACAGACAACTTCATTCACTTAAAGAAACTCATCGTCGGTCGGGGCAGTGCGATCGTGGGGAAAGGCGCACCCGGAATTCCCGGCACGGTGGGCCTTTCCGCCTCGACGCCGGGCGGACCGTGCCGGGATGGCACAACGGGGCAACCGGGCACCATGGGCACTACGGGGACCAATGGGGTTAATTTGTTCCTTTACCTTGATGAGCTCCTGGTTAAGGGCAACCTTGTGATCGATCTTGCAGGCGGTGATGGCGGTGATGGCGGCAAGGGAGGCAATGGCGGTGATGGTAATACAGGGACAAGACTTTGCCAGGGC
>DATHFS010000174.1:0-3745 GCA_035317975.1 Cyclobacteriaceae bacterium
TCCCTCACTAAACAAATCCTTCAAGGAGATTCCAAAGGCCCTCGCAACCTTAAGTAAACTTAGGTATCGAAGGTCTTCTCCGCTTTCGTAACGTCCGAATTGCGCTCTGGCAATGTCGTGGTCGAAGGCAAAATTCTCGTAATTGGTGTAGCCGCGCTCGACTCTCAGCTGTTTGATTCTTTTTCCAAGCTTGGCCAATTCCTTCTTGCTGTTAAATTCAGTGGTCTTTTTCTTCATTATACAAAAGAAATTGACTTCTCTCTGCTTCGTTACCATCTATTAGTTCATACTAATACGTAGTAACTATTTTGTACCTTTCTGGTAGCACAACTCGCCTATACCGTTTTATGCTGAAAGGAATCGGTTTTATGAGCCACTTGTCGGTACTCTTCCCTGCCGGATGAATCCGTATCAAAACCATAGTGATTCGGAATTGATAGACCTGCTTATTGAGGGCGAAAAAAACGCGTTTGAGGTACTCTACCAGAAATATGCTTTGGACCTTTACCGGTTTGCCAGAAAGAATATCCCTCTGAAAGAGGACTGCGAAGAAATCGTTCAGGATGTGTTCGAATCATTGTGGGTTAAACGGACAGGACTTCAGCATCTGACTGCGTTGCGGCCCTACCTCTTCAAGATGGTCAAATATAAAATCGTGGACTATCTGCGACATAGTCTGGTAAGAAGAAAATACGAAGAACATTACCTGTTGTTTGAAGATGTCTATGACAATCTTACCGGGCAGATAAATGAGGGCATTGATTTCCAGACACTGCTCGCTAAAAGCATAGAAGAATTGCCGACCCGATGCCAGACAGCGTTTCGATTGCGCATTAGTGAAAACATGGCTTACAAAGACATCGCAGAAACTATGCAAATCTCAACCAAGGCCGTAGAAAAGCACATCTCGGCGGCCCTTCAGCACATGCGGGATGCCTATGCCAATGCATACAAGGCAAGTTCATAGAACTCTCCCGGTTTCACTCGTTTCAACTGTCATTTTCTGTTCAATCGGAAATAATTCTGTACAATCAAGGTGGGGTTTTACAATCCTTGCCGATGTATAATTTGAAGCCTTTAGTACCCGTATTGTCAATGTTCTGTCAGGGCCTCTGAACGGAAATATCATGGAAAAATCAAATTTCGACCGTCTGCTGGAACGGTATACGAAAGACCAGGTCTCTGAGGAAGAGAAAAACAAGATCGAGGCCTGGCTTGATTTGGCTAAAACAGAAAGCAAAAGAAACTTCATCTGGGAAAAGGAAGATCAGGAAGAGCTTTTTAAAAAAATCACCAGCAACATTGACAATGTCGATGAAATTCTTTCATTCAAGCCAAAGAAGGCCAGGAGCATGTCAATTTCCAATGGTGGACTACTTGGCATCGCTGCCACTGTCGTTTTGTTAATTATTGCGTCTTATATTATTTGGAATTCAACTGTTGGCGTATCGATTTTAGAACAAACAACCCCGCTAAGTGAAATTGAGAAAGTGATCCTGAATGATGGTAGTATCGTCTGGCTTCATAAAGGCAGCAAGCTGACTTACTTACTGGAACCGAATACAGGCATGCGCCATGCCGTCCTTTCCGGCCAGGGCTTTTTTGAAGTAGCGAAGGATCCTCTTCACCCCTTCATCATTTCTTGTGGGGATATCTTCGTAAAAGTACTCGGGACCAGTTTTAAACTTAAAACCGATCAGGACCAAATCGAACTTGAGGTTCTGACGGGGATTGTAAACCTCTCCTCGGCAAAAGACGCTGTCGGCATCAATGTGGAGCCCAATGAACTGGCCATATACTCCGTTTCCGGCGTGCTGGCGAGAACGAAAATAGGACCTCCAGAATTCACAGACGCCATAACCGGAACAGAGTACGATATGTCCTTCCGAAATACGGAAATGCACACCGTGCTGGAGCGCATCCAGAGCAAGTTTGAGGTCACCGTGGTGATTGCTGATCCGGAGGTTAACGCCTGCCGGATCACCGCTGACTTCACCGATCGCTCACTCGACGCTACGCTGGAAATGATCTCGGAGATACTCGACGTTCATTATAAAGTCAATGGAAAAAGCGTCGCCATTTCCGGAAAAGGATGCCACTGATCGCTAAACCTAATCCCTAACATATGAACCGCAATCCTCTTCACTCCAATAGCCCATAAATAAAAACAGGAGTGTCATTACCACTCCTGTTTATTCCCTCCGTGTTTACCAACCATTTCTGCGTTGGCGGGGGGTGCTTTGTCCTCACTCGTAAAAGATCAAACAAAACAATTAAAGTTATGCAAAAAAACTTTACCCGGAAACAGAAACTCTGGAAGATTATGAAGATATGCGCGATACAAGGAATGATGGCCGTGCTCCTATGGGGCGTATCGATAGCTCACGACAACTATGGCCAATTGCTGGAAAAGAAAGTGACGATCTCGATCCGGGAGCTTCCGCTGGAGGAGGCCTTGACGGAAATTACCCGTCTGACCCACATAAAATTTTTCTATAGCAGCGACCAAATCGAGTTGAGTCAGACCGTCTCGATCGACGTGGCCAATCAAAGCCTCCGGGTGACCCTGGATAACCTGCTGCACCCGCATGGAATAAACTATCGGGTGTTTGAAAAGGAGTCCACCATCATTTTGCGGCGCTTCCCTGGTGGCGCGCCGGAAGTAAGGAAAACAACCGACTTGCAAGAAATAAAAGGAACGGTTAAAGACGCATTGACCAATCAGCCATTGGCGGGAGTCAATGTCATCGTAAGGGGATCCACAAACGGAACCAGTACGGATGCAGAAGGCAAGTTCGTCCTTCAGGCAGATCAGCGCGATATCCTTGTTTTTTCATTCATTGGCTACAAGACTCAGGAACTAATAGTTGGCGACCGATCTACTATCGACATTCAATTGCAGGAAGATGTATCCGCGCTGGGTGAGGTGGAAGTGAACGCTGGCTACTGGAGGGTTTCCGATAGGCAAAGAACAGGAAACATCAGTCGTGTAACGACAGATGACATTCAGGGGCAACCCATTTCAAATCCGCTGGCGGCTTTGCAGGGTAGAGTACCGGGCCTGGACATTGTTCAGCAGACCGGCGTACCGGGAGGGAATTACACGGTTCGAATTCGTGGTCAGAATAGCATTGCCAACGGCAATGATCCGCTCTATATCATTGATGGCGTTCCATTTACGAGTACGACGATGGCATTTGATGAAGCCTCTCAGTCCATCCTGGTAAATGGAACAAGCCCGCTCAACAGCATCAATCCGTCCGAAATCGAAAGCATCGAGGTGCTCAAAGATGCCGACGCTACGGCAATCTACGGTTCGCGCGGTGCAAACGGCGTGATCTTGATTACCACCAAAGGCGGGAAACCTGGAGAAACCAAGTTTGATATTCAGGCTTACCAAGGAATGGGAAATGTGACCAGAAAGATGCCCTTGCTGGGTAGCCAGCCATATGTCCAGATGCGAAACGAAGCCTTTTCGAATGACGGCTTAGTCCCCTCCAGCGACAACGCTCCGGACCTAACCGTGTGGAATACGTCCAACTATACGGATTGGCAGAAGAAACTCATCGGAGGAACGGCCTCCATTTCGGACATCCAGCTGTCAGTATCCGGCGGAGACAGGTTAACTCAGTTCTCAATGGGTACCGGGTATCACCGGGAAACAACCGTCTTTCCAGGGCGCAACTCGGATCAAAGGATTTCGGGCCATTTCAGCATCAGCAATATCACGGCAAACCAAAAACTG
>DATHFS010000175.1:0-4280 GCA_035317975.1 Cyclobacteriaceae bacterium
TCGATATTTCAAAAGCTTATCCTGACGAAGCGGGAGTGATTACCCTTAAACGGACCATCCGGTTGAACCGCACAAAAAATGTTCAGGTCGAAGATGTGATCAACTTAAAACAAGCGAACGAACTTACGGAGCATTTGATGACCTGCTATCCCGCTGAGGTCACAAAGCCCGGAGAGCTGGTAATTCATTACACGCCTTCCGGAGGAACCGCACGTGACTTCCGAGTTCGTTATAACAAAGATCAATTGCAGGCTTCGGTGGAAAAAGTTGTCCTTGATGATCCCGAAGACAAAGGTGTTATTGAACACTGGGGAGATAACATCTACAGGATAAACTTTAAATCAACGCATCCGAAAACGAGTGAGAAGATCAGTTTTGAGATTGCCGCGAAATAGAATTCAAAGCACATAGGAACATAGATACATAGGCACATAGTAACTTGGATACGATCTCACTCCGAGAGCCTAATTTAGTATTACCTATGTGTTCTATGTGTCTATGTTTCTATGTGTTAAATTTCTCTTCAACCAAAGGAGACCATAGTAACATAGGCTCATAGGCAACCGGACGGAGACACAACAATCATAACATTAACCCGGGTTAATAAATCAGACCGAGGCCCGAAATGTGCTTCTTCGCAAACAACTTACTTCTTACCGCTTACCGAATACCACTTACCGTTCCCCCGTCAGCCTCAATGCCCCCATCATCTTGCTATAGATATCTGTATTGGGATAAATTCCCGAAAACGCTTCGGCCCCCGGGCCAAAGGAGAAGACAGGAACCATCACTCCCGTGTGTCCATTCGTAACAAATTTGGCTTCCACCGTCCCGTTCTTCATATCTCCTGCGGTTAGCGCCATTCCTCCGGTCTCATGATCGGCCGTAATGATAACGAGGGTATGGCCATCCTATTTGGCAAAATCCAGGGCCGCTCCGATTGCTCTATCAAAGTCGATCATCTCACTGGTTGCATAGCCAGTGTCATTAGCATGACCACCCCAATCGATCTGCGAACCTTCCACCATTAGAAAGAAGCCTTTCGGTTTGGAGCTTAGCAATTTCAAAGCAGTTTCGGTGGCCTCCTTCAGATAATCACCACGACCTTCAGACATTTTTGGGAGATAATCCTGGGCGACAAGAGCAGCCAGTTTTCCCGTAGTGAATTTTTTCCAATCGGTTGTTGAATCAGCCACTTCATACCCTTTAGCTTTTAGCTCCGCGAGTAGATTCCGTCCGTCCTTTCGGTTCTCGAAATGCTTGCGCCCTCCGCCGATGAATACATCGATGTCGGTTTTGAGAAAATCCGCGGCTATTTCCTGGTCCATGCTGCGTTGCGCCTGGTGAGCAATAAAAGAACCGGGTGTGGCATGCGTGATCGAGCAAGTAGCCACCAAGCCACTTGCCATTCCATTTTTTTCGGCGGTCTCCAGGATAGTCTCGTGTGCTGCGCCGGTTGAATCGACACCGATCGCACCGTTATAGGTTTTCCTTCCAATGGATAATGCAGTAGCCCCGGCAGCGGAATCAGTGATGTAGGCGTCGGACGATTGTGTTTTTGAAAAGCCGGCATGCGTACACCTTTCCAGGTTCAATGAGCCGTGGTTGACGGTGAGTCCTGCATAAATCTGTGCGGCACCCATTCCATCCCCGATGAGGAGAATGACGCTCCTTGGCTTTTGAGTTGACTTGTCCGATTTGTCCAGCGAGCAGCAGGAGCCAGCCAGGTAAAGAAGGAGAATCAGAATTGAAATAGTTTTTTTCATAAGGAATTAGTTGGGTAAAAAAATGTGTTCAAACGATTCCCGTTGCTTGTCGCGATCATTGGGCTCAAGGGTTATTTCCCAAGTCACGTGACGAAGTAACTTCCTGGTTTCATCCAGTTGAAACGCTTTCCAGGGAATATAACCGGGGAATACTTTCCCCTTGAATTCCGGTTTGTCACGCCAGTCCCCATTGGCCAGATTTTCCATCAGCTTTCGATGTGGTTCGAAATCCAGGTATAGACCCCTGTGGACGATGGGTTGCCCTTTGGCCATTATTTTTAGAATGGCATTAACGGGCATGGTAAAATGGGCCTTGCCTTGGCTGAAAGGAATTGTATTGATCTTTTTTCCTAAATGATAGATCTCAACCGTACCCGTTTTCACCGGTTTTTTATCTGATAAAATCAGGGTAAGAGAAACATCGCTCATCATAGGCCCCGGTTTATCCATGCCCTTGGGAAGAAAATAGTACGGAGAAGTAATGCAAACATCATGTTCTTTATACTCTTCCGAAATATTCTTATCAAACCATTTCATTACGTCAAGGTTCTCCGGATTATCCCAGGTATTTTTTCCATAGGCCTTGATAACATACCACGCTCGTTCTTTCTCTACTACCGTAACATCCTGTTTAAATGTTCGTGGGGCTTCATGACGCAGGTCCCAGTATTTCCATAGTTGTCCGTTTCTGAAAATGATTACGTAAGAAAGGAAATCATCCCGATCACCGGAAGCGTAGGCTTCCAGGCGCAGCGTTCGGGAAGCGCCATCGGACGGAATGATATCTCCAATGGAATACGAGTTGTCGATGTTGGTAAAGATGATCGGACCGGAGGTCACGAATGTTTTCCCCTTGTGAACAGCGTTAACAACGGCCTGGACCGTATTTGCATTTGTTGTGTCGATATGAAAGTAAGTCCGCATCAGTCCGTAGGGAAATTTATGTTCCGGTGTGTTGCCGCCGTCCAGTTCCGAAAAGGCAGGCATACGGTAACCCAGATTCAAAATGTGGAACCAGAAATTCTGATACGAATAATGATCTTTTGAGTCACCCATGACGACCAATCCATCCCAAATGTTTCCGGATAGGAGACTAAAGGCCATATTCGCAGCGGCGTTATTTGTGTATTTACTGATTTTTCCCCCCGACTGTGTCGGGGCAGGCCTATCCTGAATCCACCATCGCGTGGGGTGGGCTACGATGGCCGCGGCATGCTGAGCCAGTGCAAGCCGGGGTACCAACTCGATGTCCGGAAAATTCGGCAGGTCTACGGATGCAAAATCCCAGTGCGTCGCCGTTAACGATTGGTAATACAGGTTTTCGTAAACTGTATCCATCGTGTTCCAGAAAAAGTTTTTGGTGCTTTTCAATCCCAGCCAAAACGTATGGCCGGTCCGGTATTTTGGCATTTCCGCTCCATACGACATCACGAAATGACTGTCGGAGATGGCGGCATAATCTTTTTTCCAGGAATTATCATCCGCTCCCGCCCAGCCCTGAACGGCGCAAATGAAATCAATGCCTTGTGCGCGTGCGATTTTTCTCACGCTGTGCAACATTTCATCGTCGGGTTTTTTCTCTGTGTATAAATGTGCATGGCTTTCTCCATTGATCCAGCCTTTTTCGCGAAGGGGTACCCAGGGTTCTAAAGCAATTGTGGCATCTACCCCGGTGGTATTGGTTATTTCGAATGTGTTCTCCCGGGAGAGATAATCGATAGAATGGGAAACCTTAATTTTGTATTTGCCTGGCGACAGCGTCATGCGAAAAGAGCCATCTTCTTCGGTGAATATTCCCGGGGTAAACTTGTAATACGTTTCCTGCAATACGCCGGCCTCGTTATATACTTCAATCCGGGAAGGAAGAGCAAGGCCCGTTTTCCGATCAATTACTTTTCCCTTAATTCCCTGAAAGCCGGCTACTGGTTTGAGACCCGAAAGGTTCTGCGCCTGGCCCGCCCAACCTGACCAAAACAGAAAAAAAATCAGGAGACTATTATGCTTCATCACGAAAATAAGCAAATAGGAGTGGGGATGGAGTGCAATGTCGCGTTAAACGAATTCGCATGCAAGACCAAATTACACATACGGTAGTTTGCCGCCAGGACACAAAGGCCCTAAGTTTCTTGATACTATTTTGCTATTCGAACGGCTTACATGTTTTCGTGCCTTTGTGGCAATTCAGAAACTCCTCTATATTGGACAATGAATCAACTCAGTTTTGCCGATTACATCGTCTTCCTTGTCTATTTCATCCTCGTTTGTTCTTACGGTTATTTTATCTATCAGCGCAAGCGTAAAACAGAAACCGACTCCAAGGATTTCTTTTTGGCCGAGGGCGCGTTGACATGGTGGGCGATCGGCGCTTCGCTGATCGCTTCCAACATATCGGCCGAGCACTTTATCGGCATGTCGGGCTCGGGCTTTGCTTTGGGCCTGGCGATCTCTTCGTATGAATGGATGGCGGCCGCAACCCTGATCATCGTCGCGGTTTTTTTTATCCCGATGTACCTG
>DATHFS010000176.1:0-2436 GCA_035317975.1 Cyclobacteriaceae bacterium
CAAAACGATAGCCCTTGCCGTTGCCGATTTTACCATGTTTAAGAGTCAGCTTTTGCAAACCCAGAATACCCGTGCGGGATACAGTGTTGGAGAGGCCGTTAAAAAAGCCGCTGATATCCAGGATATGCGCTATCGGTTTTATTAAAAAATTGAAGTTGATCCGCTGCTACGCGAAGGCGAGGCGGCGGATTTGGTTTATGGATCCCGTCTGGATTGAATCCTTCCGCGAAAAGCTTGACCAGCACCATTCCTGGCCAACGCTGTATATGTTCAAGTTTATTGTGCCCAAAGGCAAGGAGGAGGAGCTACGGAATTTGTTTCCCCTGCATACTCCCTCCGAAAAAGAATCCAAAAACGGCAATTATATCAGCCTGACGCTTCAGATGATGATGCCTTCCAGTAAGGCTGTTATAAACGTCTATGAAAAAGTCTCTGCCATAGAAGGAATTATTGCCCTGTAGCCACGGGTAGTTCCCCCTTATAGGCGAGGGCTAATCGGCTAAAGGATCAATGTGAACGGCCCATTGCGAAAGCAGATGATTAACTCCGCTATTTATGGCGGAGCTGGAAGGTGGAGTTGGAACCGGCTTCGGCCAGGACTCTGTTTTCCCATTAGCTATCTTTCCTCTTTAATAGTATTTTTATAAATCAATAAGCAAAGGGTATGGAATGGAAAATAGAGAAAAACCGGCTAAAAAAGTCATTCACCTTTAAGGATTTCAAAGAGGCCTTCGGCTTCATGACTAAAGTTGCACTCGTAGCGGAAAAAATGGACCACCATCCGACGTGGACCAACGTCTACAACAAGGTGGATTTCGAACTCTCCACCCACGATGCGGGCGATACCGTCACCGAAAAAGATCACAAATTGGCGAAAGCCATCGATGCGTTAGTGTGACACCGGAAAAACCATCACTGTACGTAGTCCCTACCCCTATTGGTAATCTGAAGGACATCACGTTACGTGCGTTGGAAATTCTCAGGACGGTGGATACGATTCTTGCAGAAGATACACGCAAGTCAGGGATCCTTCTTAAGCACTTTGAAATCAGTAAACCCCTTCAGCGTTTTCACATTTTTAATGAACACCAGATCCTGGTGGGCCTCATCAAACGCATGGCTCAGGGCGAAGTAATGGCCCTGGTGACCGATGCCGGCACTCCGGGGATTTCCGACCCCGGGTTTTTACTCGTACGCGAATGCCTTACCTCCGGTTTGCGAATTGAGTGTCTCCCCGGTGCAACGGCATTTGTCCCGGCTCTCGTGAAGTCAGGTTTTCCCACCGACCGGTTTGTATTTGAAGGTTTCCTCCCCCATAAGAAGGGAAGACAAACCATGATCAAAAAACTGGCGGACGAAGAACGGACGGTGATTCTCTATGAATCCCCGCATCGTTTGGTGAAATCCCTTGAACAATTCATCACCTACTTCGGCCCTGATCGCCCCATATCGATTTCACGCGAACTGACCAAAATTCACGAGGAAACCGCTACCGGAACACTCCAGCAGATGCTTGATTATTTTTCACAAAAAGAAGTAAAAGGAGAAATAGTAATGGTGATCGATGGCAAAAGGGAATAAAATTCACTCCTTTGCCGATAATCGGCCTCATTGTTGTATCGTATTTTCCGTGAAGGACGTTTAATCCCGAAAACAGATCTAAAACAGGCGCGTAATGAATTTGCTCCCCATTGAAAAAAATGTAGTTGAACTGAGTCAGGAAGTCGGCGAGTTTATCCACGGGGAATCCGTGAATTTTGACCGTTCCCGCATTGAGCAGAAGGACGGTTTTAATAACCTCGTTTCCTATGTTGATAAGGAATCGGAAAAAAAATTGGTGGCGCAATTGAAGAAGATTCTCCCCGGCGCCGGGTTTATGGCAGAAGAAGGGACGGATTTGGAAGGAACGAACGAATACAAGTGGATTGTTGATCCGCTGGACGGCACGACTAATTTTACCCATGGGTTAGCGCCCTTTGGGATCAGCATCGGGTTAGTAAAAAAAAATAAACTGGTGCTGGGTGTTATTCATGAAGTCACCAACCGTGAAACATTCAATGCCAGCGACGGGAGCCCTGCCTTTTGTAACGGAAAAGAGATCAGGGTTTCTCCAGCGCGGTCCCTGAGCGAAAGCCTCCTGGCGACCGGATTTCCTTACTATCATTTCGAGAAACGCGAAGTTTACCTGGACATTATTAAAACTTTTTTGGACAAAACTCACGGCGTGCGAAGGCTCGGAAGCGCCGCCGCCGATCTGGCCTATGTTGCCTGTGGTCGCATGGAAGGTTTTTTTGAATTTAACCTCAATCCCTGGGATGTAGCAGGGGGCGCATTTATCGTGCAGCAGGCCGGCGGTTTTGTTACGGACTTCCGGGGCGGCGATGACTTTTTATTCGGCGGCGAGCTCTGTGCAGCCTGCGGCATTCACCCCGAAAT
>DATHFS010000177.1:0-7026 GCA_035317975.1 Cyclobacteriaceae bacterium
AAAGCGGATCCTGAACGGATGAGAAGTTATGGGGTTACACCGGATGAATTGGTCTCGGCGATTGCGAAAAACAACACCCTCTCACCGGCAGGCAATATACGTGTCGGAGATTTTACCCTGATCACACCCTCCAATAGTATAGTGGACAATTTTAAAGAACTCGAAACGATCCCGTTGAAATTGGGCGCCGGCGCTTCGATCTATGTTCGCGATGTTGCCAGTATTGAAAATGGAGCGGATGTGACGACAGGCTATGCATTGATCAACGGGAAACGATCCGTCTATATTCCGGTGACCAAGCGAACCGATGCCTCTACCTGGGACGTGGTCAAAGAGATCAAAAAAGCGCTACCCGATATGCAAGTCGCTGTCCCTGAAGATATAAAAGTGTCCTATGAATTTGATCAGTCCGGATATGTTAGCAATTCCCTCCAAAGCCTTCTGTTCGAAGGAGGCTTAGGAGCCATACTGACCGGTCTGATGGTTTTGGTTTTTTTGGGAGACAAGCGGAGTGCATTGATCGTCGTGTTGACGATCCCCTTGGCACTTCTTTCGGCTGTTGTATTCCTCTATTTGGCTGATCAAAGTATTAACATCATGACATTGGGCGGATTAGCCCTCGCCGTGGGTATTCTGGTAGACGAAGCCACCGTAACGGTTGAAAACATTCACCACCATCAGGAAAAGGGGAAATCCAAAGCGAAAGCAATTATGGATGCCTGCAACGAAATTGCTTTACCAAAGCTTCTCATCCTTCTCAGCGTCCTTGCCGTCTTTGTACCCTCTTTATTTATGAACGGAGTTCCCAGGGCGATGTTCCTTCCGCTGTCGCTTGCTGTCGGTTTTGCGATGATAGCATCCTTTCTCTTATCGCAGACTTTTGTTCCGGTAATTTCTAATTGGCTACTAAACAATGAATTTAAGGCTGATGTGACAAAATTTGAACGCTTCAAAGAACGGTTTGCGAATTTATCAAACACGCTTTCGCGCAAGTCAAAAATCGTTATTCCAGTCTACTTCATTGCATCCCTTGCCATCGCTCTGCTCTCTTACACATTCCTCGGAAGAGAGATATTCCCAAAAGTAGATGCCGGTCAATTTCAACTGCGTTTGAGAATGCCAACCGGTACCCGGATTGAACGGACAGAAGATGCGACCAAGGCCATTCTATTGATCATGGATGGAATGGCAGGGAAGGGAAACATTGCCATTACGTCGGCATTTGCAGGTTTACAACCTCCAACCTACGCTATCAATTCAATCTTTTTGTGGACAAGCGGTCCGCACGAATCGGTGATGAAAGTAAACTTGAAAAAAAATTCCGGTATTCGGTTGGAGGACTTCAAAGAGCACCTGCGCAGTGAAATCAAAAAACAGTACCCTGCTGCTCTTATTTCATTCGAGCCCGCTGATCTGGTTGACCAGGTAATGAGTTTGGGTACGAATACACCCATCGAGGTCGCCGTTCAAGGTAGAAATCTTGTGCAGGGCCGGGAGTATGCGGAGAAAGTGAAAAATCAGTTGGAAAAAATTTCCTACCTGCGGGATGTTCAGTTAGGCCTTCCGCTGGACTATCCTGGTTTACAGATCGATTATGACCGGCCGCGCACGGGTCAAATGGGGCTGACGATCGATCAGGCTGCCAAGTCCGTGTTAGCAGGAACTTCTTCAAGCAGGTTAACGCAGCCGGTGTACTGGCTGGATAAAACTTCCGGCAACGCCTACCAGGTCCAGGTGGAATATCCGCAATTTAAAATGAACAGCCCTGAACAGATAGAAGAGATACCGGTTGACAACAAAGAGGGAAAGAATATCTATTTGCGGGATATTTCAGATTGGAAAAAAACAAATACGGTTGGGGAGTATGATCGGTTAAACCAGCAGCGCTACATTACGGTAACCGCAAATATTCACGACCAGGATCTCGGATCGGCTGTCAATGATGTTAAAAAGGCATTACACACTATGGGTGAAACACCTTCCGGAATGAAGATTTATCTGCGCGGTCAGGCCGAGCTGCTGGATCAAACGTTATCCGAACTTTCAACCGGATTACTTCTCGCCATGGTTATCATTTTCTTATTACTGGCGGCCCACTTTCAGTCATTCGGTTTGTCATTTGCCATTCTGACAACGATACCTGCTGTCATAGGCGGATCACTCCTCCTGCTCCTGGCAACAGGAATGACGCTGAACATACAATCCTTTATGGGAAGCATCATGGCCATCGGCGTGGCAGTGGCCAACGCGATTTTATTGATTACCCGTGCGGAGTCGTTGCGAAAAGAAAATGGAAATAATTTGAACATTGGATTGGAAGCCGCCAAGAACCGGATCCGCCCAATTCTGATGACGAGCTTAGCCATGATAGCGGGAATGATTCCGATGGCAATCGGGTTTGGAGACGGGGGTGACCAGACGTCTCCGTTAGGGGTGGCTGTTATTGGTGGATTGACTTTTTCAATGTTCACCACGTTACTTGTTTTGCCCATAATTTATAACGGGGCAAAAGGCAATAAACCATTTGCCAGCGCCTCACTTGATCCTTACGATGAGGGAAGCAAGAATTTCGGGCATTAGCCAAAACAAATCAGATAGGATGAAAAATGGTCTTATAGTTATATTTTTTTCCGGCGGGTTGTTGTCGGCCTGTACGCCTCAATCTGAGAAGGCCGGGGTGAAGAATGAAGTTAGAATAGACACAGTGAAAGTGTTTGCACTGAAAAAGAGTAAGGTGGAAAAACAAACTTCATTGCCGGGTGAGCTATTTCCGTTTGAGCGGGTGGAAATTCACCCGAAAATAACGGGGTATGTCAAACAGCTAAAGGTTGACATAGGAACGGTTGTCAAAAAAGGCCAGGTCCTGGCATTAATTGATGCCCCTGAAATCGAATCACGATATGGAGAAGCCGCAGGGAAGCTTCAGTCGTCAAAGGCAAAATATGAATCGAGTTCAGATACGTACGCCCGTATTCTACTTGCCTCTAAGACCCAGGGGGTTATTTCGGCAAACGAACTGCAGCGGGCACGAAGTCAGATGCTGGCAGACAGTGCTGATTATCAAGCGGCAAAGTATTCCGCTTCTTCATTCAGGCAGGTGGGTAATTATTTGGCCATTATGGCCCCTTTCAATGGCATCATTACGCAACGAAATGTAAATGAGGGAGCGTATGTAGGAACCCCGAACGAAAAGCCCATATTGGTAATGGAAGATAATTCCAGATTACGACTCCGTGTTGCCGTTCCCGAAGCCCTGACGGATGTGTCGCTGAAAGACAATAAAGTTAAATTCTCGACAAAAGCCAATCCCAACCAGCTGTCAGAAGCCATGTTTATGCGAAAGGCAGGAAGCATTGATGCCACCACCCGGACAGAAATCTGGGAATTCGAAGTCAGGAATGAAAGAAATTCCAATAAACCCGGCGCTTTTGCCAACGTGATCCTTTCTATGTATAGGGCTCAGGACTCTTTTGTTGTCCCTTTTTCTGCTGTGGTCACGACGCTTGAAAAAAAGTTTGTGATCAAAATAGCCAGGGACACAACCCGATGGGTGGATATTTCGCAGGGATTAAACCTTTCTGATAAGACGGAGATTTTTGGAAATCTAAAAGAGGGGGATACGATTGTACTAAAGGGGAATGAAGAACTGAAGGGAGGTCAAAAAGTAGGGATCAAATTTGATAAATAGGGGTTACTACTTTAATCGATCCTCCAATCCTGTAAGATTCAATGTTTACAAACTGAAACTCTAAATGGATTAATTATGAGAAAAATCGTAATGATGTTGAGTTGCCTTATGCAGGCAACCGCATTTTCGTCAGTTGCACAGTCATCGGAATACAAGATTATCAATACGTTCCCTCTGGTAGGTGATGGCGGCTGGGATTATCTTTCGGTTGACGAATCTTCCAACCGATTATTCGTGTCTCACGGCACTCAGGTTCAGGTAGTTGATCTTTCTTCCGGTAAATTGATCGGATCCGTGCCTGGTCTGAGCGGTGTCCATGGCATAGCAATTGCAGCAGAGATCAACAAAGCTTTCATAAGTTGTGGACGAGATTCGTCTATAGTGATTGTTGATCTTAAGACGTTGAAATTTATAGACAAAATAAAGGTCACGGGAGCTAACCCTGATGCCATATTGTACGATTCCTATTCACACCATGTTTTTACGTTCAATGGTCGTAGCGCCAATGCAACGGTCATCGATGCGAATACCCATAAGATCATTACGACCATTGCATTGGACGGTAAACCGGAATTTGCCGTCACGGATGGCAATGGGAAAATATTTGTCAATAATGAGGACAAAAGCATGATCTACAGGATCAACTCCAATACGCTGCAGGTGGAACAAAAATGGACCATAGAACCAGGCAAGGAGCCATCCGGGCTTGCATTTGATAAGGCTAATCATCGCTTATTTTCAGTTACAGATAAGTTGATGGTTATTGTAGATTCAGAGAACGGGAAGATAGTGGCTACGGTTCCCATTGGGGAGGGTGTCGACGGCGTGGCTTTCGATCCAATCAAGAAGCGGGCTTACAGTTCGAATGGAGAGGGCACTGTTTCAGTTGTTCAGGAAGTGACTCCCAATGAATTCAAGGTAGTCGGAACTATTACAACCCAGCGAGGAGCGCGTACAATAGCCATTAACACTAAGACTCATCGGATTTATTTGCCGACGGGAGAATTCGGGCCAGTTCCTAAACCCACTCCGGAAAATCCTCATTCACGGCCGTCCGCAAAGCCCGGTACGTTTACCATTCTTGAAGTTGGTTACATAAAAGAATGAGCCACGTCAAGTCCACTCAATAAGGATGATATACCCTTTCGGAAATAACTGAATCATAAACCCGATTTGTATGAAAACAATAATTTCACTTTTCTCGTTGGCCGTGTTGATCTGTGGTAATACAACTTCACTATTAGCACCAGAGGACATTCAAGCAGCCGGTACCGATGTCACATTTAATTTCGATAATGAGGAGGTTGACAAACTGCCGGCAGACTGGACAGGTGCTACGAGCACCTGGTTGATTGCCAGGGAAGGAAGTAACAAAGCAATGAAGCAGGCCGGCAAAAACGAAGGTGACAAATTTAATATTTGCGTTCAAAACAAGCTCACCTATCAAAATCTGGAAATGGAAGTAAGAATTAAGGCTTTGGAAGGGCGGGAAGATCAGGGGGGTGGGCTGGTATGGCGCTACCGCGATGCGAAGAACTATTACATTACCCGGGCTAACCCCCTTGAAAACAATTTCCGGGTGTACAAAGTGGTAAATGGCAACCGTAAACAGATGGAATCGGCTAATGTCTCTATTAAAAAAGATGAATGGTATACCATTAAGATCGTCATGACCGGCAACAGTATTACGTGTTATTACAACGGTCAAAAGTTGCTGAGCCATTCGGATGGCACATTTCCAACTGCGGGATTAGTGGGTTTCTGGTCAAAGGCGGATGCGGTCTCTTTGTTTGATGATTTGAAAATCAAGGTCTTGAAATAATCATAAAATAAAAAATTGAATTATGAAAACTCTTAGAACAGTGCTTGGCTGCTTGTCTTTCTGCGTATTGCTTGGCTCATGTAATGACGCTAGTAAAAAGAATGCGGCGGAGAAGAAATTGACCGCACTCGACATTTCAAAAATCGAACAAGTCATCAGTATGAAGGGAGTAACGAAGGAAGGTGAGTTCAAAGTAACTGTTGCTCAAAATGATTTAAATGTAATGGTGGACGGATTTAAGATCATTCCACCGATGGGCCTGGGAAGCTGGGCTGCTTTTGCGCCCGCTACGGAAGGTGCCATGGTGATGGGGGATATCATTGTTACTGAAACGGACTTGAAACCGGTTCAGGCAGAAGTGATTCGCCAGGGATTAACGATTTCGGCTATTCATAATCACTTTTTGCGCGACACACCCCATGTCATGTATATGCATATTGGAGGAATGGGATCAGAAGAGAAACTGGCTGCGGCTGTCAAAGCGGTATTTGATAAAGTGAAAGAAGTAAGAGGCGCAAATCCCGGTGATGGAAAAAAGGATTCTGTCCAAAACACGTTGGATATAGAGGCCCTTAACACCATAATTGGCAGCAAGGGTGAAATGTCAAAAGGAGTGTATAAGCACACGATCGGCAGACCGGATGTTAAGCTTAAAGACCACAACGCTGCCGTCAGCACGTTCCTGGGGTTTAACACCTGGGCGGCATGGCAGGGCACGCCCGAACGGGCAGCAGTGGCAGGTGATTTTACCATGCTTGAAAATGAAGTTGCACCCGTTATCAAAGCGTTGGTAGAAAACGGAATAGAAGTGGTGGCAGTTCATAACCACATGGTGCACGAAGAGCCCAGGATATTCTTTCTTCACTATTGGGGAGTGGGTCCGGTAGAAAAACTGGCACAAGGATTAAAAGCAGCCCTGAACCAAACCGGCAAGACCGCTGAAAAGGCGATGGCATCGTTGGGGGCCCTCCTTCCTAACGGTGATCTGACCATTTGTAAGACTCAGCTCGTTGTAAAGTGAATTGTGATTGTGTTAACGTGTTGAAGTGTTGAGGTGGGGTTCCTTCGGGTTGAAAGTGAGGCCCTGAATAGTGTTTAAGTGTTGAAGTGTTGAGGTGTTGAAGTGTTTAAATCAGGTCATTGGACTCCCACTTCAACACTTCAACACTTCAGCACTTCAACACATTTAGGTAGGGATCCAACCTGGACACCTTTGGACTCCCACTTCAACACCTCAACACTTCAGCACTTCAACACATTTCCACCGTCAATCACTAACCATTGCCTATAATTTGGCTTTTTGTACTACATTTAGCCTCCCAATTTCAAAAAATTCCTATGAAGAAAATCAGTTTACTACTTGTTGTGGCTTGCTCCCTGGTTTATGTTTCCTGCGATAAGAAAAGAGAAGGAAAGCCCAGGGTCCTGGTGTTTGCAAAAACCTTAGGCTTTCACCATGCTTCGATCCCTGCCGGCATAGCGGCGATCCAGAAAATGGGAACTGAAAATGGCTTTG
>DATHFS010000178.1:0-2343 GCA_035317975.1 Cyclobacteriaceae bacterium
GCACGGAGGGCCTCGACATCTTTTGCCTTTCTGACAAAGGACAGGGCGATCCAGTCGACTTTATTTTTTATACCAAACTGAAGGTCTTCGAGATCTTTCACGGTGAGGGAAGGCGCAGAAACTTTCGAAAAAGGTAAATTAATTCCTTTCCTTGGTTTAAGCGGGCCTCCATATATTACCTTGGTCACTACGTCGATATCCCGGACTTCCGTCACTTTCAACTCGATCTTGCCATCGTCAATCAGGATCATATCGCCAACGGTGACATCGCGGGGAAGTTCTTTGTACGACGTGCTGACGATTTCGCGGTTTCCCATCAGTTCGCGGGTAGTGATGATCAATTCCTGACCTGCCTTGATCTCAATACCCGGTTCCATATCGTTCACCCTGATTTTAGGTCCCTGGAGATCCTGAAGCAAGGCGACCTGGGATCCCATTTCCTTATTGATCTCGCGCACATACTGGATCACTTTGGAATGATCCGCATGCGTGCCGTGCGAAAAGTTTAACCGAAATACATCCACCCCTTCATTCACGAGCGCCCGGAGCATTTCCTTGTTGTTGGAGGCAGGGCCGACTGTAGCAACGATTTTTGTCTTGTTAAAAGAGATTCTTTCCATAGGGAGGGTCAAAAAATAAAGTTTTCTTTCGATTTTAAAGTGTGCAAAGGTATGAAAGCAACCAGTTCGATGGAAGGGATATTTTTCAATGCCTCACGCAATCGATTGCTCTGGAGTTCCTCACCCTGAATCATCAAAATGAAATCGCTATGAGGGTATTCCGGAACCAGGAGGTGTTTGGACTGGTCCGTCTCGTTGGATTTATTCCTGAAAAGCCGGACGGTATTCACCGTGCTTTCGTCTGCATGCACCGAATAGGAGAGCGGAAGGGAGCGGCGTTGAATCACCAGGTCGGCTTTCCTGACCAGCCGGATCTCCAGGTTCCGGTTGAGTTCCCAAGCCAGTTTATAACTCTTCGCCGAAGTCGTTAATCCCAAAAGTTCAAAGTCATAAGAATACTCTATTTCAAGTCGATTTCTTTTCATTTTGAAGAATTCCCAACGGCCCGGTTCGCTTTGTTACCTCGTACGAATTATACGCTATAGCTTACTGAATCAATGGATTAGGTGATGAATTGTCAAGCTATATTTAAAATTAACTCAAATTAAGTGGATTTTGTACTTGCCGGCTCCCGCCCTTACGGCAAAATAGTTTGACAATATTGCGCTAAATCTCTTTCTTTGCACAGATTTTTGAATAATCTAAACATTAAATAACATGTCTGAAATCGCACAAAAAGTAAAACAGATCATCATCGACAAACTAGGCGTAGAAGAATCTGAAGTTACTCCTGAAGCCAGCTTTACCAACGATCTTGGAGCCGATTCGTTGGATACCGTGGAATTGATCATGGAATTCGAAAAGGAATTCAACATTTCGATCCCGGACGACCAGGCTGAGAACATTGCCACCGTTGGGCAGGCGATTTCTTACCTCGAGGAGAACGTGAAGAAATAACCCGATATCTCCTCCACCAACCAATCGTATGACTTTTAAACGAGTAGTAATCACTGGTGTAGGCGCATTAACCCCAATCGGAAACACCCGCCAACAATATTGGGAAGGTTTGAAGAATGGAAGGTCCGGTGCCGCTGCCATCACCCGTTTTGATGCTGCTCTTTTCAAAACCAAATTTGCCTGCGAAATCAAAGGTTTTGATATCGCCGATTTTATGGATCGGAAGGAAGCCCGGAAGTTGGATCCTTTCACCCAGTATGCGATGGTGGTCGCGGAGGAGGCGATCAAAGACTCCAACCTTTCTTTGAAAGAACTAGACCCGGATCGCGCAGGCGTGATCTGGGGTTCCGGCATAGGAGGATTACTCACCTTCCAGGAAGAAGTGAAAGCGTATGCCCGGGGTGATGGTACCCCGCGCTTTAATCCGTTTTTCATTCCGAAAATGATACCCGACCTTAGCGCAGGTCATATCTCTATTAAATACGGCTTCAGGGGACCCAACTTTGCAACCGTTTCGGCCTGCGCCTCTTCCACCAATTCTATTTATGATGCGTTCACCTATATCCGGTTAGGAAAGTCCGATGTCATGGTGAGCGGTGGTTCGGAGGCAGCCATATGCGAAGCCGGTGTTGGGGGATTTAATGCTATGAAAGCCCTTTCGGAAAGAAATGATTCTCCTGAAACGGCTTCCCGGCCCTATGATAAAGACCGCGATGGTTTTGTTTTGGGAGAGGGCGCCGGGGCGGTAATCCTGGAAGAGTATGAATATGCGAAACGACGCGGTGCAAAAATTTATGCGGAAATAGTGGGAGGTGGAATGACGGCC
>DATHFS010000179.1:0-4825 GCA_035317975.1 Cyclobacteriaceae bacterium
GCATTCTCTTTGTTACGGGTGTCGTGCTGTCCTTGCTCAGTGCTATGCTATCCTCCTGTAAAAAAAATCATGAAACCCCGGTCAAGCCAAAACTTTCCTTTAGTGAAACTACCAAGACGGTTAAAGAATCGGATGGTACGATAGACATCACCATGACACTCGATCAGCCGGCGCCGGAAGCTATTGATGTAACCTGGGAATTAAGCGGAACCGCTACAGACAAAGTGGCGGCGGGTACGACGGGCAACGCTGATTACGCAATCACCAGTAGTTACCTGGACACAAAGATCAAAAAAGGAGAGACCAGTGGAACGATAACCATTGACTTGTATTCCGATTTTTCATTGGAGGACGATGAAATTATTGAAATCGATATTAAGGATGTGGATAGTGATAATATCGAGATTACGCGGGACGATATTATCAAGATTACCTTACAGCAGGAGGACGGATTGCTCGTTGGATTGCAATGGCCTGACCCGACAGCAACATTAACTGCAGACATGGACATCATTGTGAGGTATGGCGCCAATACATCGACGTGGGATGGAATTTTGACTGGATCAGCCAACCCTGGTTTTACAGGTCCTGAATATGTTTTTCTGCCTAATGTATTGACCTACGCTGCCTACGGCATAAGCTATACGTACTATGACGGGACATTAGATCCGCTCAATTTCACCGCAGTCTTTGCTCATTTTGCGGATGGGGCATTTGAAGCCACTGCCCAGCAACAGACTTTTGACGCGACTTATACGGTCGCGAATCACAATAAATGGACCGACCCAAACACAACCCTTGTCGTACAGACGTTTGAAAAAGCCACCGTAGGGTTCACAAGCCCTTCCGCCATTACGGTTCCTGCCTCGGGCAGCAGGCTGGGGGCGTCCAGCCAGATTATCTCTACATTAAAAAAGGGAGATGGACCTTTATCCAATAGCAATTTGATCCGTTCACTGTTCAACAGAAAATAGAGCAGGATCTCTCCTAATCAGGCCAGGCGTTGAGCACAATTTTTGTGAGCTTACCCTTTTCGAAATAGAATGAGTGGTAAAATCCATATTCGATCGTATTGGTCACGATAATCGGATTGGTGTCATTATATTTCTCGTCGGCTGAGAAGATCTTCATGAAATTGTCCTTCGATAATCCAATCCTAATGCCTTTGGCGAGTTTTATACTGCGCCCTGATATGACCGCTTCGACAAACCAAACCTTGTCGATTGTTTTGAGGAAGGTCAATTTACCGTCCGGCGATTTGAAAATCAGAAGCGTGTCAATGCCACTGGTATGCTTGTTGGGCTCCGCCTTTCTTTCGATGGCAATTTTGCCCGGGAGAGCTTTATGAATGGTGGAGGGAGACAGGTCCGCCCCAAAGGGATGCTCTGCAAATTGATCATCAACAATACGCAAGGCCTCCTGCCCCAAACTTGCTTTGACGATGTTGATCAGGAAGATAATAATGACAATCGTACGAATCATAACACCATAAAGCTAAATTCTAAATACTACAATGAAAAGGTATTTCTAAATGTTCATTTTTTTCGTAGCTAGATGGCAAAATAGTCGAACTAACTACCTTTTTCCTCATGAAGCCTTTTAGAATCCTGGTTTTGGCGGTCTTGTGCATGGGGTTGACACGAACAGCCCACTCACAGCCAGACACCACCCAAAAAATTGTTCCTCACCGGATCAATAGTCCGTCTCAGCAAAGCAAACCCTATGTCATTCTTATTTCAGCGGATGGCGTCCGGTCCGATTATACCAAAAAATACAATGCCCGCAACCTGCTTCGATTGAGCAAACAAGGCGCGACTGCTGAGTACATGCTTGCTTCCTATCCTTCGGTCACGTTCCCCAATCATTATACGATCGTCACCGGTCTATACCCTTCTCACCATGGCCTCGTGGACAATATGTACTATGATAACAAGCGGAAGGCAGTATATGATATGCATGATCCCCGGATTGTACACGATAGCTCGTGGTATGGAGGCACACCTCTTTGGGTGTTGGCCGAGCAGCAGAAGATGCTGACAGCAAGTTTTTATTGGGTAGGCGCCGAGGCCGCCATACAAAACGTGCGACCAACCTATTACTACAATTTTAATGATAGCATTCCCATGGCCCGGCGCCTGAACGAAGTCAAAAAATGGCTACAACTACCGGAAGAGCGGCGCCCCCACCTGATCTCATTTTATTTCCCTGAAGTCGACCGTGAGTCCCATTTACACGGACCGGACGCCAAAGAAACCGGGAAGGCCGTCCAACTCATCGATACGAGCATAGGCCAGCTTGCTGCCATGACTGATTCACTTCATCTTCCTGTTAATTTCATCTTCGTATCCGATCACGGAATGGCTTCCGTGGATATAGAACATCCAATCCCTATACCTCCGGCGCTCCTCGACTCTTCGTTATGCCGGCTTGTATCCGGGTCGACCTTACTGCATGTGTACGTCAAAGATCCCCGGCGGATCCTTCCCCTTTACCATCAGCTCCAAATGGGGGCTCAGGACATAGACGTATATCTTCCCCAGGATATTCCGGCGTCGTGGCACTATGGCAAGCTTGACGATTGGCACAACAGGATTGGTGATATGATCGTCGTCACGCGCTTCCCCGGAATATTCAAGATCGGGAACAAAAAAGCCACACCCGGCAAACATGGGTTTGATCCTGCTATCAAGGAAATGCATGCCACGTTCCTGGCCTGGGGCCCGCAAATAAGAAAATCAAACACCGTACCGCCCTTTGAAAATGTGAATGTTTTTCCGCTCGTGACCGAACTCCTGGGATTGACTTATTCCTTTCCCATTGATGGTAGTCCGAACGTATTGAAATATTTACTTAGGTAAACTTAATTACCCAACTCTTTTCCACCGCAGAGGCGCAGGGACGCAAAGGAGGCGCAGAAGCTTTTTTGATTCTATTTTTTTTAAAATATAGCGGAAAACCGAATTTATCCATATAGAAATGAACCTGCGCCTTCCTTGCGCCTCCGCGCCTCTGCGGTGAAATTACATCGCGCCGAGTTGCTTTAAATATTTTTCAGAATTAGCCTTGACGTTAGCCGGTGGATTCATGCTTAATGCCTTCTTGAAATTGGTGATGGCATTTTTCTTGTCGCCTTTTATGGCATACGCTTCACCGAGGCTGTCCCAGGCATTGGCACTTTTTGGATAGCGTTGGGCACATTGCGTCAATATTTCTATCGCTTTGTCCTGCTGGCTCTGATTGAGTAGTTGATAGCCGTAGTTATTCAGGTCGTTTTCATTCGCGATAGCAAGCCCATCGGCCATTGCCTTATCGGCTTCGGGCGTTTTGCCCATCTTCCGGAGGAGGCCTGATTTAATATTGTATGTACCAAAACGATTCCCGCCACCGGCCAGGGACTGATCCGTCCAGGCAATGGCTTTCTCCAGGTTCACATTGTTTTGCAGTGCATAGTTGGCGGCATTGTTAAAGTTTTGCCACGTAAAACCCGGCGATCCTTTCAATTCCGAACTGAGATAGGTCATCACAATGTCGTCGACAGCAAATTCGATCTTCACGGGAAATTGCTTCTTTTCCCAGTTGAGAACCAACTCGGCCGAGGTTTTTGTGTCATTGATAAATTCATAGGTGAGCATCTCGGTGTGTGGTATGGTACGAAGCTGGATCTTCGCCTTGAGCTGGTCCTGCGATGCATCATAGAAAAAGCTTCCCCACGAACGGGTGTCTTTTGAAAGGATGACCTCTCCGCTGTCGTCTTTATTGATCACAAAGAAAAGACCGTAGGCGCCGGCCGGAATTTCCTGACCTTCCACTTTCGCAGGATGAGAAAACTCGATCACTGTATTTTCATTGGCGCCGGCCCGCCAGGGCGCAGAATTTCCCGGCCCAAAAGTCTGAACATTCCAACCGTAGGGTACCAGTTCGCCCCAGACTATACGGCTCTTTACAGAAGGTCTGGAATACTTTACGTTGACTGTGGAAATCCCAATCGTTTGTGACACCGAAGCTGCCGGGCTGGGTATTCTCGGCAAGGTGATTCCCTGAGCCAACCCATTCATCGAAATAACCCCTGCAAGAATGGCAGGAATAAACCAGCTGGTTAAATGTTTTTTCATGTTGTTATAATTTTAGGTGAAGACAACTGTACCATTCGCTTATAACGTGAAGATATTGATTTACGTTGAAGCAGAACAGTTGCCAACAGGCCTGCGCGGGCAAATTGGAGTACGTTAAGGAAAGTGACAAAAATATACCGCGAATTACGGGACGTAGTCTGACCTGTGATTCCTGTGATTTTGATGATTTACTATTGCTGGTTACCACTATTTCATCCCTACGGGATGCGGAACCATGTATTCAATTTCATTTCAAAGATCATTGTTCAGACTATTATTCATAGTGAATCATTCAAATCACAAAAATCATAGTTCAGACAATAGCCTACTCATACTTCAATGTCTCCGCCGGGTTGGTCATCGCTGTTTTCATAACCTGAAAACTCATCGTCAGGGCGGCGATCACGAGGATCAAAACGACGGGGACCAGAAAGAGCATCCATCCTATGGAGGTCCGGTAAGCGTATCCTTCCAGCCAATAGCGCATCGCAAAATAGGCGATGGGCAGCGACAGCACGGTGGCGAGAAAGACCAGTTTGATAAAATCAATTGAAAGCAAGGAAACAATGCTCAACAACGAAGCACCCAATACTTTCCGGATGCCGATTTCCTTTGTGCGCTGCACAGCGGTGTACGACGATAATCCAATCAAGCCGAGGCAGGAGATGATGATGGCCAGTACGGTAAAGATGCTGATGATACTCCCGAACCGG
>DATHFS010000180.1:0-4840 GCA_035317975.1 Cyclobacteriaceae bacterium
GCCACATAGGGGGAATGCAACTGTGTCACCTTCAGATCATCGAAATACACCGGTGTTGAGGAATTGCTGTTGTTTTTCACATAGATGTAAACATAGCCGGGCACGGGAATCGGCGTTGCCGTACTCACGGTGAGTTTCTGCTTGGCCCAATTTGCGGCGATCGTAACCGGTGTGGAAGCGTTGGGAAGATTGGTCACATCGGGGAGCATATTTCCATCGAGCATGATCATGTTCAGATGAGCGCCCGGTATGGTATTATCGCCGGAACCTGCGGCAGCACCGGTACCTCCGGCAAGGGTGCTGTTGAAGGCACTGTATATTTTGCCCGGATCACCCGGGGCGCCGCTTACTCCTCCGAAAGCTCCGGCGATGGCCCCGATGATTGTGGAAAGGGGCTGGGTACTCGCACAGTTCGAACACCCTTCATAGTAGGCATAGACCTCCGCTGTGATCATATCCCCCGGGGCTACACTTAAGACAATACTCGGCCCTGCTATCCGCGTGCCGTTCAATATCACCGCTTCATTGCCGGCCGGAGCGGGAGGCGTTACCGTGGGGTTCACCCAGGGCGACCGGGGTGCTATGTTCTTGAACTGCCTGTCTTCCGCCGTGGCGACCTCCGATTCCATTGTGGCCAGGAAGACATCGGTATGAGGCGCTCCGATCACGGCCCGGACATTTCCCAGGTGGTCGCTGACTCCATAGGGATTGATTTTGTTTAATACACCGGGGCGCATTTGTACTCCTTTGTCATCTCTAGAGTTTTATTTCCAATGGACCCGAATTTAAGTAGACCCTAAGCCATGAAGGCGATCATTTCCCATGGTGATCCGAATGTACTTTTTTCTTCATCGGAAATTCAAACCCCATCCTCACATTAATCCTGTCTGCATAGGGGCTCATGTTGTAGCGCCGGTCCAGGAAGTTGTACATCGTCTGGACATTGCCCCGTATGTATTTGGTAAGTTTATATTCCTTTTTTACCCCCACAAATACTCCCCATACCCATTGCCTGGAGCCATCATTTGGTCCGGTCAATCCTAAAGCAGGTACAAAGGTGTTCATCTTTTCCACTTCACTTCGCACGGAAAAGCCCTTGCTTATTTTGAAGTCGACAAAAGTCCTGGGACCATAGATCCGGTCAAAGTGTGTAATGCGAGAGTGCCTGATCCCTACTCTTTCATTCCATCCCCCTCCGACAGTGAATCTACCTGTGAGGCGATAGCCTACCAGCGGGTTGATATCAACCAAAACCTCCTTCTTCTTTTGCAACTGCCACGTGAGGCCCGGTAAAATACGTTCTATCAGCGGCTTGCCGTGCATGTCGTTGGGTATCCGTTTAGGGATATCTTTCAGGCTTGCCAGGCTGGAGTATTTCTTCTTCAGGCCACTCATTTGTGCCATCGCTGCCTGCACTTGCTTCTCCTTACCGGCAAAGTGATTGACGGCCTGTTTCTTAGCCTCTTGCAATGCCAGTTTTTTCATTGCCTCCGGGTCATTTTCCTTGTTCGCTAATTTTCTATATTGATCAAGCTTGTTCGTCTCGGCCTGAAACTGTTTCATATCGCCCATCTGCATCACTCTCTTCTCCAGGGCCCCGTTTAGTTGTTTGACGCTGTCAATATTACCTTTGGAGAGGTTCTTCAGATCTTTTGAGTAGCCCTTGACCTGGCTGAGTTCATTTTCAACCTGGCCCAATTTTACTTCATTCTTCAATTGGTTAAATTCCTTTTGTGGGGCGCTGGTGAGACTGTTTATTTCTCCTCCCACTTTTCCAACATCTTTCAGTTCTCCTGGAATTGATCCTGCTGGAAGATTAAGATTGGTGTTCGGCAGGGCCCCGGGATTTACTCCAGGCACCTGGAGATTTGTGTTTCCAGGACCATTGGTCTTGTTCAATGGATCGTCAATTCCGGGAAGCGATCCCGATTGAAGGTTAAGGTTGGCATTGGGTAAAGGGCCGGGATTCAAACTAGGTACCTGAAGATTAAGCAAGCCTGTCTGGCCGGTAGGCAGACCTGTTTGTCCGGTAGGCAGGTTTGTATTTCCCGGAAGATTTGCCTTTCCTCCTGCCTCCTTGTTAATCAGGGCAAGCTTCTCGTTTATTGCGCTTTCCGTCTTCTTAATCCCTGAATTGATTTGATTGAAAGGCTGATTGACTTTCCTCTCCAGCGCGGCGAGTTTAGCTTCCGCCAGCTTGACGTCTTTGATTGGGCCAGCTTTATGGATACTGTCCAGCACGTGTGCGTATTGTGCTGTGGGAAGATTCAGCTTCGTTAGACTATCGATCCGATGGGTCAACTTGCCTTTAATAGAATCCAGTTTGCGACTATATTTTTGAAGATCCGGTTTTAAGCTATCGGTAAGATGAGTCAGCTTTCCACTTATCGAATCAAGCCTTGACTTATATTTCGAGAGGTCTGGCTTTAAGGTATCGGTGATGTGATTTATTTTTTGGGATAACCCGGTAATACTATCGAGTTTATGCCGTACATGGGATTGGGCAGAATCTATTTGTTGCATTTTTCGAAATAGTGCGCTGTCGGGTTTAAGTTTGGAGAGCCGGATTGAATCCTGCCGGAATTGTGACAATACTGAGAAGGTCATTCCGAAGGTTATAAGGCTGAACAGAAAAATCCCTTTCATTTTGATTGAGATAATAGCCCGCGCTACTCTTTCACTTTTACTGAACTTAAAATTTGCTCGGCCAGCGATTGCCATTCGTTAACTAGGTTGACTGTGCAATTGAAGGTGCCCATCAGCAAACGCCCCCCGGAGTTGGTCACAAAGATCCAGTTGTAAACTCGCGTATCCCTAGCAGGCGTAACCATCTCGATCAAGATGAAATCCCTGCCATTGATTTTTTTGATCTCGTTCTTCTTAACATCTATTGATGGATTCTTTCCGAAGCTCTTCTGAAGCATCTTTTGGTATTTCGGCAAGTCGTGTTGAGCGGCTTTATCCTGCCTTGGGCTGATCAGTAAAGTCACGGTGCCTTCTTCGTTGCCGTAGGCTATGGTGGTCTCTGCATTTTCCATTGGATACTTTAACCGGAACATCTCCGCTTCCATTGGCTGCATCAGTTCAGGCACTTTTATGTGAACTTTGTCCGACAATAAGTCAAGAGTTTTGAATACTGTTTTTGCTTTATCTGTTTCAAGCTGATTTAACTCATCTGCCTCCGGCTTTTCTTTTGCAAGTGATATGCTTTCCTTTTTTGATTCCTCTTTTTTAGTCCGTTCTGCGCAGGAAAAATTAGCAATAATATCAGAAGTGTCCGGGCCATCTACAATCCACTACATTAATAGTGCTTTCACGTTGTTCGATTTCAGTATTTCTAAAACCTTTGTAATTATTTCTTTTATTTTTGGCTCTGTTAAAACCCTTTTATCGTTCTTATCAAAATACCTAACATCATCCTGAAATATTGCAATGCAGTAATCATTTCCAACCAATACTTCCGAGCCGACAAAAAATTGCTCGCGCGTATCCGAAAACATTAAGCCAATCATCCCCAAAATCCGAATGAGGTTGCCACGGTCGTCGATGTACTCATTTATCATTCTTAACGATTGCTTTTAGGAATCTTATCGCTTCTTCGTTTTCGCAAAGTTCCAAGAGTTTCTCGTTTAACCTATTTGCGAATTGAGGAGAAGATTGGCCATTTTTGACAATTTTAATATCTTGAAGCAAATCGTCAATTTGATACCAGTCTTTGGTTGAGATTATTTCGGCTTGGGCCGATTTGGACATCCTGGTCCACATATCAAGATCACCACTATACCCTACGTAAATTTTCAATTTGTTTATTGTAATCATATCAACTTTGATTTGCTGTTTCAAGGATAAACACTATGATACATTATATCTATGTTTCTTCGGTTTAATATTTTATATTCTTTCACCCAAGTGCTATGAATACTTACACCGTATGCGTTTTGGAATACGTTAACTTGGCCACTTGCCCCTCTTGCAAAATTTTTCGATAATCCTGTCCAAATCGGTCGTGATACGAATTTTGGTAAAATAGGATTGAGTGTCGTCATAATTTTCCCTCCTGTAGTCATTTCTAAAGTCTTACCTCCGGACGCCCTTGCAAAATCGGCTGCTGCCGTCATTGCTTCTTTACCTCCCGACCAAAAAACGCGACCTACCCCCTTCGCAGCTAGTTTTACCCCGCCCCGAACTGCCGCAAAGGCAATCGCCTTCACCAAAAATACATCAGAAATAGCAAGTGCTGTATATCCTGCCCCTGTCCAATGATTGCCCGCATTAAAAGCTGCTGCCGCTTCACGCCCGGATCCCCAGAAAGGAATTAAGCTCTCACCAAAACTAGGCTCGGAGAGCAAAAAATTAACTGGCTCTGGAGATGGTTCAGATACTCCCGGGTAGCCTCCAACACCATTAATCTCAACTTCGGGAAGAGTAATTGTTTTAATGAAATTGGGGGTTCTTCCGAAATCCACATCCGCTCCCTGCCATATTTTTTGACTAGAACCTATCAACGTTGGTTGTGGTGGAAGATTCATTTGAAACACAATGTCGCCCGCGAAGGCAGCGCCCTCAGCATTTAGCGCAGCCTCCCCAAACTCTTGGCCCATCGTGTCAAAGTCCATGCAGCAAGCCCCGCCACCAGGATCTGTACCTTTTACAGGATTGTTTCCTAACGCCAGATATGGGGACGCAAATTGACCATATGGATCGGCAGAAAGCCAGCGTCCAATCCTGGCATCATACATCCGCAACTCAAAAGCATTCCATCCCGTCTCCGGATCTTTTTCAGCATACTGTCCCTGATACCCAAACCGATAAGGCTCTTCGGTGATCTCCCGGTTCTCCA
>DATHFS010000181.1:0-3985 GCA_035317975.1 Cyclobacteriaceae bacterium
TCCCGGCCGACTATGGCCTGCGCCTCGGCGTTCGGGGTGGCGGGGGCTGTGGCGGCGTTTCTCCCATTATTGGATTCGACAAGAAGAAGGTCTCCGACTTGTCGTACACCATTGAAGGCATCCCCGTGTACATCGATAAAAAACACACAATGTATTTGATCGGAAAAGAGGTAGATTTCTATGAAGGCGCCGATGCCCGTGGGTTTATGTTCGTCGATAAGTCCACAATTGATATCCTGAAGACAAATCCTACCCTGTAAATGTGTTGATGTGTTAATGTGTTGATGTCCTGATGTGGGGGCATCCAAACTTCTACTTCTCAACCCAAATTTTGTGGGTGTAGACCTGGTAACGTAGCAATCGCCAACCTCAACACTCCAACACTTCAACACTTAAACACTTAAACACTTCAGCACCTCAACACTTCATCCCTTCAACACAACCACCACACTCGCCTTCTTACATACCCCGCCAATAGGGGGATTGAACTTTGAGATTTTAACCTCCACAGCGACCGCTTCTTTAAAACTTTGGAGGGTTTGCTTAGCAATGGCGTGGCCTACCGTTTCCAGGAGCTTGGAGGGTTTTTCCATTTCTGCTTTTACAATAGCATAAAGGTCTTCATAGTTGATCGTTCCCGACAGTTCATCCTGGAAGGCGGAATCCGAAAATCGCGTATCGACCAAAATATCCACCTCAAACTTATTCCCACTGGAACGCTCGTGGGCATATACTCCATGATACGCATGGAATTCCAAACCCTCCAGTGAAACTTTTCCAAGCATGATGCTTTTTAGAACCGGCTTCCCGGCGGGGTGAATGGTTTATTGGATGTCGTCAAAGAACGATTTCTGAAGCTTCCTGTCTTCTGCAAAAACCGGCTGGGGCAGATCCAGATGAGCGGGGTCTGGCAGGAAGGGTTTGCGCATTGGAGTTTCAAAATCAGCATTGGGATAAAGGGTCTTCTTTGCTTCCCGCTTGGCTATCGCAAGATGCTTGTCGGGATTAAAATCAGACGCCCCCCCCTTCGTCCTTTCCACCCGGTCAATCGTTTCAGCTGCCAACCGTTTTAAGTCGGCGAGCAAATTGTCACGTTGTGATTCAAGGCTCTTATAGTGCTCGATCATGGCCTTCAACTGGTCCTCCATCTCTTCGAGCATCTGTTTGGCCGTGACTTCGGCTCCTTCGATGGTATCTTCAGCTTTGCCCTTGGCTTCGTTTAGCATTGCCTGGGCTTTCAGTTGGGTTTCTTTTAAATGGAGTTCCGCTGTCTTATTGGCGTGCTCGATCATGTTGGATCCCGTATCCTCGGCAGTCTTCAGGGTTTTGTAAAGGGAACTCTCTACTTCCCGAAGCTTGGTCACTTCGCGTTCCGAAGCCTCCCACTTGACGCGCAATTCCTTCATTTCATCCTGGGCACGCTCCCACTCCTGTGAAAGCGTCAGCAGAAACGCGCTCACTTCATCTTTATCGTATCCGCGCAGCGTTCGTTCGAACTGCTTTTGGCGGATTTCCAAAGGGGTAACTTTCATATTACATTTTGGTTAGTGTGGTACATCAGTTTAAAAAATTTCAACCTATTGAACCCCAGGAAATCGGTACACTAAGTCAATCCTGGTTAAAAATAATATCCCAAACCGAAATCGTACGGTCATCGCTTGCACTCAGCAACACATGGTCAAACGGGGTCCAGAGCAATTTGTTAACGGAGGTACCATGGCCCGCATGACGCGACTTATCAATCACTTTGAGCAACGTGAGGTCATCGGCTTTCCACACCTTGATTGATTTATCCAGGCTACAAGTTACAAAATGTTTGGCATCCGGGCTATAGGCGATATGATTGATTGCATAAAGGTGTGCCACCACCCCGCCCGCCTGGCCGTATCCATTCCGGGCATCCCAGGCCTTCAAATGGGCGTCGCGCGACCCGCTTAGCAGTGTTTTGAAATCGGGAGAGTAGACCAACGTAAAAACCGAATTTCGATGGCCATTCCACTCATATTTGACCTTCAGATCATCCAGGTTCAAAACCCGGATGGCGTTGTCGCTGTACCCCACGGCCAACTCCCCCTGCACCGGATTGACGGCTAACACCCGGGCGCTCTTTTCCGAAAGCTTGACCTGCCTCCGGATCGCCCAGGTCGTGAGGTCCACGACCGTTACGACTCCATCACCCGATGCGACAAAAAGGTCCTGGCCCAGGGAACAAGCATCAAAAATGAAAGAAGCAGTAATTTTCAACGAACCGATCTCTTTTTTTGCCCTCCAGTCCAGCAGGTGAACACCTTCGTAATTATGTCCTACCACCAGCAAATCGGAATCTTTTACGTAATGCAGCGCATAGATGGAATTAGGCAATCGTGCGATCAATTGACCGGCTTCCGGCTTTCTCAAGTCCCACAATACGACCTGGCCATCTCCTGCTCCGGAAAAAAACAAATTGGGTTCACTGCCTTGCTGCAGCGCATAAACACAATCGCTGTGGCCGGTAAGGGTATGGAGTTTCTTTACATTGACACGAGTCATGTGGTGAGTCGTTCGTTTTGAGTCCTTAGTAAGTCCTTACTCTTGATTCCTACTCCCGGGCAAACACCAAACTGTGGACTAGGGACTCAAGACTAAGACAAGGCATTAGGGACTAACGACTTTTTTTACCAAAATTGTGCGATAAAGGCCGATAAACCTATGCCCTTGCATAAAATAGAATGGACCGGCAACCTGTGCGGATGGGCTCTGTGGGATATCACCGAATCAGAAGACACTCTTGCCGCCATGGCCCAACCAGAAGCTTGCCCGAATGATATTCACAGTCCTTCCAAGAGGCTGGAATGGCTGGCAGGGAGAATTCTTCTGAAGCAGTTATTGGCAAACAGTGGGTTGACGTACCATGGCCTTCGTAAAGATGCGTTCGGAAAACCTTTTTTGGACGGCTATCCCCATCCGATTTCTCTTTCCCACTCCTATCCCTATGTAGCAGCACAAATCGATTTGCAAAAGGAAGTTGGAATTGATGTCGAACAGCCCAAAGACAAGTTGTTAAGGATCGCACATCGCGTATTAGACCAGACAGAAGAAGCAGATGCCGGCAAAGACATCATTAAAAACTGTGTGTACTGGTGTGCCAAAGAGGCTTTGTATAAAATCTATGGCCAGCGAGGCTTGACCTTTTCAAAACACCTTCGCATCCAACCCTTCACCCTAAGCCGGTATGGGCTCCTCGTAGGAAAAATTTCAGCACCGGGTAAGGAGAGTTTGATTACTTTAGGGTATTGGGTGGAGAATGATTTCGTCCTGGTGTATACGACCTGATAGAATATCTCCCGCAGACGCGTCAGACGAAGCCCTGGCGAAGTCGGATCACGCAGATTTTCGCAGAAATGGGAAGGGCAGATAAAAATTATTGTAATATGAAAGTAGTTGCAACCTTGACGCTTTTGGCATTTACTATGGTTGCTTTTGGCCAGCGACCGGTCAACCCATTTTCGCTACCCAACGTTGCCGATGGTACCAATGTTTCCTTGGATAGTTATTCGACCCCCGTCGTCGTGATATTTATCAGCAACGAATGTGCCTTTGATAATTATTATACCGCCCGGATCAAATCCTTGATTGGACTTTATGCCGGGAAAATTCAATTTCTTTTGATCAATGCTCATGTTGAACCGGCGGAGTCTGCCGGGCAAATGACAATGAAGTACAAGACCTGGGGTCTGGATGTCCCCTACCTCGCCGACAAAGATCAACTCGCCATGGATATTCTTGGCGCCAGGAAAAGTCCTGAAGCATTTTTACTGCAGAAGACCGGGGGCAACTACGTCATTGTCTACAAGGGCCTTATCGATGACAATCCTCAAATTGCTTCGGACGTGAAACAGAATTACCTCAAAGAGAGTATCGATAAACTTCTGGCAGGTCAAAAAATTACGGTTCCGGAAATGAGGGCCATCGGATGCTCAATTCGAAGGAAGTAGCGCAATGAAAT
>DATHFS010000182.1:0-2235 GCA_035317975.1 Cyclobacteriaceae bacterium
ACCAATCACGGAATCGGGATAGAACACAAAATCCTGAGACTCCACGGTGGCCGCCAGATATTCAATGCGTCCGGTAGCCCGGATGCCGGAATTGTCCAGGCTCATGCCTCCAAACAATTTGCCATCTCCGCCAAAAAGCGGATACCCGGACTTTGGAACAGCGTGCGTAAATCCGAGGGACTTATCGGCCATCGTGTGCAGTTTCTCCTTGAAGCTGGGAAACATACCACTTGACACAAAGGTACCGTCAAAATTGATTGAGCTGGGATCGGCATCATTCAAACTGTCCAGCTTAAAGGGCGGCACAACAAAAAATACCGACCGGTCGTAGGCTCCACTGAGTACTTCTTTACGGTCGAAATAAATCACGCCGCCACCGGCGGCATCCAGCCTGGGAAAATTAGGTACCTGGATACGCCCGGATTTATTATCCGGCCGGTTGATGAATAAGGTACCGGATGTCTTACTGGAGTTCGCCAACCCTCCGGCCGCCGCCGCCGTGGAGTCGGCACCCACCATGGAATTGTTGACGCGTCGCCGGACCCCATTTTTTTCGGTCACGTAAAACCGTATCGAGTCGATGTGGTTAAGATTGATGAAGAAACTGTCGTATTTGAGGGTGAAGTCTTTTCCGGTGATCTCAAAATTGCCTGCGGTGATCGTGCCGTTGAATTTGATGTCACGGTCTTTCAAAATTGTTATGACGCTGCTGTCGGGCTTGATGATCACGTTGAGGGAATCGCTCAGCTTAAACACCTCGACGCCCCGTACGGTCATATACCGCTTTTCAAAATTGATCGTAGCATTGGCTGTTTTTTCAATCAAGGATTGAATTTTTAAATTGTCATAATCCGCGTCTCCCTTCACCGATTTCACGATGTGGACGGCCTTTTCTTTGACGTGTACTTTTCCGGTGGCAGGATTGTAGTCGATCATACCTTTTTGCGAAAGAAAGTCCATGGCCGTTTTTACCTCCTCAACAGTATATTTACCGACCAGCTCGTAAACCGAGAAATCGCGCTGACCCGTATTGATCGCGTACGTAGCCACCAGCACCAGGGGGTGAAATCGAAAGCCCTGACCTTTCAGCACCCGGTAATCTTCCGGGTCATAAAAATCCTGCGACTCAATGATAACCGGATCCACTTTGCCGCTGCCCGGGTTGAAAATATTCAAACTGTCGGACCGGAGATCCCACACCATCCGGTCGGCACTAAAATCGACATTAAAAAAAGTAGAGCTGAAAGGTGCTTTGCGCAGGGCGCTTTTATCCTTTACCAGTTGGAGCCTCTCTTTCCCGAAGTCATAGCTAAAATACATAGCAGGATGATAGAGCGAATCGTTCCCCTGGTAGATTGAAATCCGGGTTTGTGTTGCCGTCACGGTTGAATCGCGGAACTCAAAAAGCTTTGCTCGTGCATTGAATTTTTTATCCGTTGCACTTTGCACGTCAATGGTTGCAGACTCCCCGCTTACAGAGCCGCTGTTCATCCGGGCACCCCGCAAGCCGAAGCCACCCGTATATTTCATTGTTTCGGAACCAAGACCCAATACGTTGACATTGCTTTTATAAGAAGCAAACCGGGGATAGGTTGCACTCGTCTTGTCCTTGTGACTGACACTCCTGAATTCAAATGCTCCCGGTATCGCGCCCGGCAGCCTGCCAACATAAGTTAGTTTACCCTGCCCCGCCTTTAAGACCGGCGCCGATGTTTTGAAATTGAATTTTCCAAACTCATAAAATACAGAATCGCCTGCCAGACCGGCCGTACTCCAATCGAACTTGCCTCCCTCGCCGGCAAAGATCTTGTCGCGGAGTGAGAAAATTCCTTTTGTGTTTTTCAAGAAGGCAGAGTCATAGGGCGTGGAGATATTTAATGTCAGACGCTCGAACCGGATCACAGGCCCGGTTAATTGAGGTTGCGGTTCGGGCTGTGCGTAGGCCGGCAGGCTGGCGGCGACGGCGGCAGTGTCAGCAGTTTCCACCACTGGTGAAAACGCCTGAGCCGTGTCCGGCACGGTCGCAACAACAGGTGGATCAAGGTAGTCGAAACGATATTCATCATTCAAAATAGTGATCCGAAAAAACTTGTCATAGTGCAGTGCATGATACTCAAAGAAATCGCGTGCCTGAGTGAAAAATTCATTGGCCTTGATAAAATTCTCCCTGGCGATTACCTTGGTTGCTACGGTAAGGTAGTTGCTCAGGCGGGCGGGGTCTGTCTTTTCAAGATT
>DATHFS010000183.1:0-2863 GCA_035317975.1 Cyclobacteriaceae bacterium
AAACCGGCCCGGCAATTGTTTCCGACCGATTTCTCGAAGCACTATCCCTTGCGCATCCTGATCGCGGAAGACAATGCAGTCAATCAAAAGCTCACCGAGCGCGTGCTGCATAAGCTGGGATACAAGCCGGAGATGGCGGATAACGGCCAGGAAGCGCTGAATGCGACAATTCAAAAGTCGGTTGATTTGATCTTAATGGACGTGCAAATGCCAGAGATGGATGGCCTGGAAGCCACCCGGCAGATCAGGCGGCGCGGCGGAGATCAGCCTGTCATCATCGCCATGACGGCCAACGCCATGCAGGGCGATCGCGAAGAATGCATGCAGGCCGGCATGGATGACTACATCTCCAAACCGGTGAAGATGGAGATTTTAGTAAGCCTGCTCGAAACGTGGGCGTTGAAAGTGAAAGTAAAACGACAGAATATACAATAACCAATAGAAATGCGTTCCCTGAACCCGGTCCTCCTTATCCAGCATAGATCCTTTGCCCGGATCTCCCGTTGTTTTATTCTTGTACTGACCTTCTGTATTTCAGTCTGTGCATTTGCTCAACAGACGAACTTAAAATTCCAACACCTGAATCCTGGCGTCGGGCTGTCGGAAAGTGATGTCACGTGCGTGCTACAAGATAGCCGGGGCTTTATGTGGTTCGGAACACAGGATGGACTCAATAAATACGACGGTTATAAATTTACGGTTTACAGAAATGATCAAAAGGATGACAAGAGTATCAGCTCGGGTGTAATAAATGATATCATTGAAGACGTTGACGGAAACCTGTGGATTGGTACCGACGCTGGCTTAAATAAATTCAGGAGAGAAACGGACAACTTTGTCCGGTATAAGCACGATAAGAACAACGATCATACCATTTCAAGCGATGTAGTCCGTTGTTTACTGCAAGACAAGGAAGGCGCTATCTGGATTGGCACGGACGGTCAAGGGGTCGATTTAGTTGACCAGGCGAACCAGCGGTTTATACATCATTTCCAAAACAGAAAAGGGCTCAACCTCCTGGGCGATGACTTTGTAAAAGTCATTTTTGAGGACAGCAGAAGAAATTTATGGATTGGGACAAACAACGGTCTTCACCTGTTGAACCGGGCAACGGGTTTATTCACCCGGTTTGAAGACCAAACGTTAAGCGGGAAAGTTCAGGGCAAAAGCACGGTGAAGTGCATTTTCGAGGACAAAATGCAAAATCTGTGGATTGGGACCTACGGCGCCGGTCTTCGTTTGTTCAATCGCGATAAGGGCGCATTCACCGACTTCGTCAATAGCCCAGGCAATAGCAAAAGCCTGTGCAGTAATTTTATTACTTCCATACAGGAGGATGATGCGGGGAGTCTCTGGATTGGGACCGAAAACGACGGCCTTAGTATTTATGATCCGGCCAAAAGGTCCTTTAGAAATTACGTTCATAGTGAGATAGAAACTACCTCCCTGAGCAGCAGCTCTATTAATTGCGTCTATAAAGACCGGAAGGGTGAAGTATGGATCGGTACGTATAACAGCGGTGTTGATTTTACCAGTGACGAAGCCAATCGATTTGCGCATTACAGGCACAACCCATTAGTCAATAGCCTGAGTAATAACAGGGTGCTTTGTATCTATGAAGATTCGGAGAAAAATCTCTGGATTGGTACGGACGGGGGAGGGTTGAATTTGTTTGACCGGAAGACCGGCAAATTCACCATCTATCGGCATCAGGCGGGGAATAGAAACAGCATCTGCGGAGATTATGTACTAAGTGTCTGCGAGGACCGTGACCATAACCTGTGGATTGGCACGTGGGGAGACGGGGTTAGCGTGTTTAACAGGAAGAAGAATATCTTCCATCATTTCAGAAATGATCCGGGCGATTCTTCCACCCTAAGTGAAAATAATATATTTGCGATCTTTGAGGACAAGAGCGGACAGGTTTGGTTAGGCACCCATGAAGAAGGGTTGAATTTATATAAACCGGACACCCGTACATTTTCACATTATAAGCACGACAACGCCAATCCGAACAGCATTGGCAGTGATAATATATTAACGATCATAGAAGATCGCCAGGGAGATATTTGGATAGGGACCAATGGGGCAGGGGTCAGCCAACTGGATAGGAAGGCCAACCGCTTTATCACCTACCGGCACGATGACAAGCGGAACAGCCTAAGTCAAAACGCCATAGGATGCATCCTCGAAGACAGGCAGGGAAATCTTTGGATGGGCACCTTTTCCGGACTCAATTACTTCAATAGAAAAGATAATCAGTTCACCGTGTATCACACGGGAAACGGTCTGCCTAACGAAAAAATACAAGGTATCCTCGCGGATGGCAAGGACAATTTGTGGATCAGCACGAATAACGGAGTCTCCAATCTTAATACCAAAACCGGAACCTTCAAAAATTTTGGGATTAGCGATGGCCTCCAATCGTATGAATTTACACGGGCCAGTTGGAAAAGCCATTCCGGGGGCCTGTATTTTGGCGGCAATAACGGATTCAACGAATTTTTTCCAGACGACATTAAAGAAAAATCACGTGACGCTAGCGTTGTATTGACCGATTTTCAAGTATTCAGAAAGTCGGTTCTCATTGCGGACAGTTCCGACACGCCGTCGCCGTTGAAAAAACACATTACAGAGGCGCAAGCTGTAACGCTTTCGCGTGAACAGCCGGCGATCACGATTGAATTTTCATCCCTTAACTATTTCAATCCGGAGAAGATGCAATACCAGTATACCCTGGAAGGATTTGACAAGGACTGGATTAATCTGGGAACCAAGCATTGGACCACCTACACCAACCTGGACCCCGGGGAATATGTATTCCGCGTCAGAGGCCTGGATGGCAATGGCAAATGGTCAAAGC
>DATHFS010000184.1:0-2930 GCA_035317975.1 Cyclobacteriaceae bacterium
CAGTGCTTTTGTCCCCAAGACGGCTTCGGATTGGAAGACAGAAACGATTTCATTGAATCAATTTCTGGGGCAGCCCAATGTCCAGGTAGCTTTTGTTTCGACTAATGACTATGGCAACAATCTTTATCTTGATAATGTCAGGATTGTTACCGGCAGCTATACGGATCTGGCACTCGTCGCACTGAAGACACCGTCCCCGGTGCTTTGTATAACCCAACCCACTCCGGTGGTCACGGTGCGGAATAATGGCAGCTCGATCATTTCAACGATTACGATTAGCGCATCGGTCAATGGTGGATCAGTCGCTACACAGTCCTTTCCCGATCTTCATATGGATACCGGCCAAGAGCAGGATTTCACACTTAGTGCCTGGTCGTTGAATGCCGGAAACAATGTGATCCGTATCGCCGTTCTCAACCCGGCTGACGCAAACGATGTGAACCCCGATGACAACACCCTTAATTTGAATGAAGTAGTCAATACTTCCCTGAATACTATTCCGCTTCGCCAAAACTTCGATAGCAGCTATCCGGACTGGACCATTGTCAGTGCGGCATCGCAAATGAAGTGGGTGGCGACTTCGACAAACAGAAATACGTCGTTGGAATACAATGCCTTTGCCAATTCAACCCTTGGGAATCAGGCATGGATCGTAAGTCCAGTACTTGATTTTTCCAGGGCGCTTAAGTCCAGTTTATTTTTTGATATCAGTTATGCCAAGTCAACCACCGGAAATGATCACCTTCAGGTTTTATCTTCAACGGATTGCGGTATGAATTTCTCAACTATTGTTCTTGACCAAACCGGTGACCAGCTCGCCTCTACCTCCCCCAGTAATTCCTCCTGGAAACCACAACTCACAGCAGACTGGAAGAGGCAATATGTTAGTCTTGACGCTTTGATTAGTAAACCCGGAAATCAACAATCCAGGCTTGCCTTTGTAGTAACCAATGACCATGGAAATAATTTATACATCGACAACGTTGAATTCTTCCTCGACGACAATCCGGATCCTGCTTCGATTTCATCCGACCATTTGGTTTATTACAATAGTGACCGGAGTGATCCCCAAATCACTTTTAATCTGCCGGAAAAGGAAACGGTGCGCCTGCAAATTTTCAATACACTTGGCCAACTGGTTTCCGATGATGAACTTCCCGATATCCTCAATCAGACCTATCATTTCGACATGGCGGGAAAACCAGGTGTTTACATCGTCCGCATCCAGATTGGCAATCAGTTAAGCAGCACAAAAGTCTTTATACCCAACTGAGCCCGCTATTTTTTGATGTTGATGATCCTGGAATTCCAGCAAATCCCCTGCCCCGGCTTTTGTCGGTGGTAAATTCTGACCATCTTTAGGGCAAAAGATGCATGTTACAGACTTTCCTTTTATTGAATTATTCTCTAATTCTTTAATTCTGAAAATTCTGATCTAAATTCTGATCACTGATGAAAGTAGCTATTTTATACGGCGGCCGTTCAGTAGAGCATGGGGTGTCCATTAACTCGGCCCGCAATATTTTTGAGTTTATTGATAAAGCGAACTTTGAACCTGTTCCCATTGGCATCTCGCAAAGCGGGCAATGGTTTCTCACGAGGGGTGTTAGTAAAGAAATCGAGCAAGGGAAGCGCTTGCACCTCCAACTGGATCCGAGCCGACCCGCCTTCGTGACCGACGATGGTGAGGAGGCCATGGCAGACATTGTCTTCCCCGTCCTTCATGGAACCGACGGTGAAGACGGCAGTGTTCAGGGATTGCTAAAAACGCTGGAGCTCCCCATCATCGGGACTGGGGTACTAGGCTCCTCCATATCGATGAGTAAGTTGGTAACCAAACAAATGCTTCAACAGGCCGGACTGCCCGTGACCCGCTTTCTTTACAGGCAGTTTGCTGATACCCCGTTTTCTTTCGAAGAAGTGAAAGCACAACTGGGCCTGCCGTTCATGGTTAAATCCGCCAGCCTGGGTTCATCGGTCGGCGTTTCCAAAGTGAAAAGCCAGCACGATTTTGCAAAGGCAGTCGAAGAATCCTTCCGTTATGACAACGGTGTGCTGTTTGAAGAGTTTATCCAGGGCCGTGAAATAGAATGCGCCATCCTGGGTAATGATCCGCCACAGGCTTCGCTGCCGGGTGAAATTATCATCAGCAAAAAATATGAGTTTTATACCTTTGATGCAAAGTATGTCGATAGTGAAGCCGTGCGCATTCAGGTCCCTGCCGCCCTGGATCCTGCCCAGGCAGAGCTCATCCGGGACGTTTCGGTGAAAGCATTTCAGACTCTCTGCTGTGAAGATTTTGCCCGCGTCGATCTTTTTTTGACGGCCAATAATAAAGTATATATCAACGAAATCAATACGATCCCCGGCTTTACCAACTCCAGCATGTTCCCCATGATGTGGAAGGAACGCGGGATCTCGTTCACGGAATTGATCACCCGGCTCATCGGGCTTGCCCTCGAACGATCTGAACGATCAAAACGAATAGAACGTGATTTCCTATCTTCATTGAAGTTTTAACATGAAATTCAAATTTCCTTATCAAGACAACACCTTCGGGTCTTTGCTGGCGAATCTGGGAATCATTATCGCCGTGCTTCTGGTGCTGGCCATCAGCTATTTCTACGTTTATTTGCCCGGTGTTACCAACCATGGAGAATCCATTACGGTGCCGAACCTCCAGGGAATGAAACTGGACGAATTGCCGGACTTTCTCGCCTCGCACGACCTTCGCTACACCGTGTATGACTCAGCGTATTCGGAAGAGTATCCCTCCCTTTCCGTATTGCAGCAGCTTCCGAAGCCGGGCGCCAAAGTAAAGGAAGGCAGGATGATTTACGTTTCGATTAATCGCGTTACGCCGCCCACCCTGCCCCTGCCTAATCTCACCGAAAACTTTTCTCTCACGGGAGCCGATCTGATCCTCAAGA
>DATHFS010000185.1:0-2824 GCA_035317975.1 Cyclobacteriaceae bacterium
CGTAGATAGTGTGGGGTTCCGGAATGTAGCCAAGATGAAGAAACGAACTGATCGCATGTAGGTCCACCTTTTTAGCGAGGTGGATGACCGGATGCTTCAACAACGATTTAATTTCCGACGCAAAGGCAAACACGCCCTCCGATTGAAAGTAATACAGTGGCTTCTTCCCGATGCGGTCGCGAAACAAAAACAACTTGTGTTCCAACTGATCGACAATAGCCAGGGCAAACATCCCTTCCAATTTTTCCACCATGTTGACTCCCCAGGTGGCAAAAGCCTCCACGATGACTTCGGTATCGGAATGAGTTCGAAACGCCCGGCCAGGCTGAGTGGATAATTGCTCCTTGATTTGCTGAAAATTGTAAATCTCTCCATTAAAGACAATGACGTATCGACCATCGCTTGAAAAGAAGGGTTGGTTAGCGCGGGCGCTCAAATCGATAATGCTTAAGCGCGTATGGCCTAATGCCATGGTTTGAGTAGGATCCAGGTACACCCCATGTGCATCCGGACCCCTATGCGCTAAGGCCATCGTCATGGATTCAACACTAGAGCGATCGATAATCGTGGACGAAAAAACCCCGGAAATGCCGCACATTATTATTAATTCATTAATTGGTAAATAAAAACGCTACGAAATAAGTCCCAATGAATAGGCAATCGCAGGCTGGCATAGTAAATAATTGTAGTAGTCGCTTTTCAGAATGGAGTCCGTTTTTGTAATCCCTCCATTTTCATCGATATTGAAATACAGGTAGTTTTTTCCACTCACGATTTCTTCAATTTGTTTTCCGATATCCTCCGTCAATACCTCTATCAGCAGGGTGGGTTTATCGCGGCTCAGGTAAGGCTCCAACCCTTCCAGAACTTCCGGTTCATGGGTTTCAACATCAATCTTAATAAGATCAATTCCTCTCATTTCATTCTTTTCTATTAATGAAGAAAGTCTGATGGTATTCACCACGGTTGGAATTACGTTAGTCTCCACGGAGTGAAGATTCTTGTTCAATGTGACGGATAGGATATGGTCATCGTTGGTATCATAAATCAGGGCCGTACCGTCCAGGTTTGAAACCGCGAGTTCATGACATACAATGTTATATCCGTTTAATCGGTTATTGTCAACTAATTTAGCATATACCCGTTTCACCGGCTCGAAGGCATGCACATCCGCTTCAGGATGGATGGATTTCGCAACCAGGGAATAGATACCCGTATTTGCACCAATGTCAAAAATCACGTCCGATTTTTTGCAAAGCATAATCCAGACAGCCATAGAAGTCTTTTCCCAGCCTCCCGTCAATCCCTTCCAGAAAATCTCATTTTCTATCTGGTATCCATGATGATTTATCTCAAACCCGGTACGGTCGTCGACCTTTACCTTAAACACTCCTTTAAAATAAAGGTGCCTGTAAACACTTTCGCGCGGTGTCCAAACACTCTTTACACCAAGGTATACCTGCTTCTTAAATGGGATAATACTGTATATAAATTTAAAGACCCGCTTCATGCTTTACCCCTTCCGCGATCCGTCTATTTTGATAGTTTTGAGTATCCTCTTACTATAGTTACCTGATTGCCCTCTCCATACCTCACCACGGATCCTGTCACTCTTTCCATGCCCGACTCCTTAAACCAATGGATTACCTTTTGAAGGCGTTGTGGATGATCATAGGCAGGGGAGAACATATCAAAGGTATCCAATATCACCCACTCCCGCAGTGTTGCGTTGTCCAGTTGACGAGGGATAGTCCTTTTAATATCACAAACTGGTAAAAAACGATTGACTATCCTTCCAAGTCCGATTCTATCGAAAAACCGATAGAAAGCAATCAGCCTGTCGGCATTCCGCTCTATCCACGCCAAAAGTTTCTGATGATCCATCTTTCTGCTCAAGGGCCGAAGCAGGTACTTTGCCTGTATTTTGGTGTACCATCCGCGCAGCGGATAGAAATCGACGACCAACTCTCCGCCCGGCTTAACCATATCCACCAAACACGTAACCCCTTTCCTGAAGTCGGGTGTATGTTGCAAAACCCCAAAACAAAAGACTTTATCGAATTGTCCGGGGGCAAATGGCAATGCATAAATGCTAGCTTGAAATAAGTGGAGGCGGTCGTCCGGACCGTTATTGCGGAAGTTCGCTTCCACTGCATTGGAATAATCAACACTGTACAGGTTCGCCTTTGTGTGCTGCAGTACAACCTGTGAAAACCGGCCTGCTCCGGAACCTACCTCCAAAACATCCTGATGGGCCAGGCCGTCCTCCTCCCAGCCGGTCACGGAAAAAAAACGGTCACGGCTTTGGGTGGAGCCTTGTTGAAAGCGATCGATCTGTGTTTTTTCGAATTTGTTCCATTGAAATCCGAAATTCCCGGCGTAATTATCATCATTCACAAACCGGTAACTGCCCCCCTTGAGACGAACCTCGTTGCCGGAGGAATCTACCAGCAATTCCCCTTTTTTTTCCAGGGGTTCACCGTTGAGCGGATTCATGAGTTGGACGCTCATACACCTCTCATCATTTTCCGAATGCCCTCTTCGAGGGAAGTCAATTCACGGGAAAGAACGGACCTCATTTTTGAAATGTCCGGCTTCCGGCGGCTCATGTCACCTTCTTTCAACGGGGGCAGCCGCATTAATTCCGAAGTTGAATTAACCGCTTTTTTGATACGCATCGCTAAATCCTCGATCGTAATCTCCTCATCATTCCCGACATTCACGACATCATTGACAAAGTGGCCTCGGTACAATGATTCCGTAGTGACATCCAGGTTATCATCAATGTAACAAAACGTGCGGCTTTGCATTCCGTCTCCATAGA
>DATHFS010000186.1:0-3907 GCA_035317975.1 Cyclobacteriaceae bacterium
ACCTCCTTTGCTCCGGCAGGTTTTTTAACGATCAGCTCCTGACCCAGCGAAAGGCTGTAGTCCTTTAAATTATTCCACGCTTTGAGGTCATCGATCGAAACATTGTAAAGCCGCGAAATAGAGAACAGTGTCTCCTTGGCAGCCACTTTGTGCGTACCGCCGGCCGTCTGCACTTTTGCCTTGGGTAGGTAGGGGATCTTCAGCAATTGCCCGACCTCCAATCCCGAGGCAGCTTTGGGATTAAACTCCAGAATGGCCGTGATGGGCGTTCCATAACGCCGCGACACGCCATACAGCGTTTCGTGTTCGCCCACCTGATGGATAATGAATACTTTGCCGTTGATGGTCTCCATTCGGAGCGAATCGGCCGGATGGGACCACGATAGGACAGTTAAAAAAATGAGGTTGACCATAGCTTAAACAATGCGAAAAGTTACCAAATCCTTCTTACATCTTTGAACATCTTTGAGCCTAATCCCAAAGAAATTAATAGATCACTGTTTCTGCAAAAGAACTGCTATTTTTATAAAAAAAAGAAGGATTATGAGGATCGGAAAGTTCCTTGCTGTTGCCCTGCTCAACCTTGCCCTCGGCACGGTTTACGCGCAAACCAAAACAAAAGTGATGGTGATGGAAATCCGGTCCGAAATTGACCCGCGCATGAAGCGTTACGTCGAGCTGGCGATCGGGCATGCAGAAAAAACCAAGGCCGATTATGTTATTGTGGATATGGACACCTATGGAGGCGTCCTCACCGATGCCAAAGAAATCGTGGACCTGATCATGGGCTTTAAGAAGCCGGTTTGGGTATTCATTAATTCCGATGCGGCCTCGGCAGGGGCACTGATCTCGATCGCCTGTGACAGTATTTACATGGCCCCCGGAGCAAGCATTGGTGCGGCCACGGTCGTCGAAGGGGCAGGCGGACAAGCCGCACCGGACAAGTATCAGTCCTACATGCGCTCGATCATGCGATCAACAGCAGAAGAAAACGGACGTAATCCCCGGATTGCGGAAGGAATGGTGGACGAAAAAATTGTGATCGATAGCGTCAAGCAGGCAGGAAAGGTTATCACGTTTACGACCTCCGAGGCCATTGCCCACCACTACTGTGAGGCCAAGGTCCAGTCTATCGAAGAGATCTTGCAACGAAATAAAATTGAACACTATGAAATCGAGAGATTCCACCTGGGGGCGGTGGACAAGGTCATTGCCCTATTTCTAAATCCTTTCATCAGCGGAATCCTGATCCTGATCATCCTCGGAGGAATTTATTTTGAACTGCAAACCCCGGGGGCGGTATTTCCTATCCTGGCCTCGCTCGTCGCGCTGGTCCTCTACCTTGTCCCCTATTACCTTAATGGACTGGCCGAATACTGGGAGATCATCGCCCTGTTGGCAGGCATCCTTCTTCTCATCGCGGAAATATTCATCATTCCAGGCTTCGGCGTAGCCGGTATTGCCGGGATCGCCGTCACGGTGAGTGCCATGATCCTGATCATGGTCAACAACGACTTTTTTAATTTCGAATTTGTTCCTTTAGGCGACATCATCGTGGCGGCCTTCGCCGTGATGGGAGGGCTGGCCGGTGGTGCTTTGTTGCTTTTCTTTGGCGGGGCCAAATTGACTCAAACAAAAGCGTTCCAAAGGATAGCGCTGACCGAAACACAGGAGACGTCCCAGGGCTATTCCGTCAATCCATCTGAAAATGCATTGGTTGGCAAACGCGGAACGGCCTATACCGTTTTACGACCCAGCGGTAAAGTGATGATTGATGACAAAGTCTACGATGCTTTTACCCGCGGAGATTATGTTGAGCGAGGGCAGGTGATTGAGGTTCTTTCTACAGAAGGAACAACTCTCAGAGTTAAAAGGATTAATGGATTACACTGATTAATACTTAGGTGCCCGGATCAACTAAATGCCACACCCTCAAAGTTAAAAGGAACACTGATTAATGTCTAGGTACTCGGATCACTTAACTCATTAACTAAATGCCACTTTTGGAGGAATTCAAGTACTCGGACATTACGCGCAAGATTATTGGGTGCGCCATGAGCGCCCATACCTACCTTGGGAATGGTTTTCAAGAAGTAATTTACCAAAGAGCATTGGCCTATGAATTTCAGCAAATTCAATTGAATTTTTAAAGAGAGCTTGAGATGGATATCTTTTATAAGGACATGGTCGAGCCCCTGGGGACGAGGAGGGTAGATTTCCTGGTTGAGGATAAAGTTTTGGTAGAACTAAAGGCAAAAACTGAATTGGAAGCCTCACACTATGCGCAAGTTCTAAACTATCTTCGGGCATTTAAAGTTGAAGTCGGGCTACTCATTAATTTCGGAGAAAAAAGCCTTCAATACAAAAGACTTATCCTTTCACCAAGATCAAATCAGTGAAAATCCGTTGCTCCGGACATCAAAACACCAATACAAAATAGATGCAACTAACAATCAGTGTAATCCATTAATCCTCTTAATCTGTGATCCAAAAAATAACCTTAAGGTAGTATCAAGAAACCAACGCTAAATCAATGCAATTAATAATCAGTGTAATCCATTAATCCGCTTAATCTGTGATCCGCATTTTAGCTATCATCCCCGCCCGATTAGCATCGACCCGATTTCCTGGGAAGCCTCTGGCGGATATCGCCGGGAAATCGATGATCCGGCGCGTATACGACCAAGCAAAAAAATCATCCAGACTGACCGACGTTATTGTCGCCACGGATCACCAATCCATTTACGATCACGTCATTGCTTTTGGCGGAGCAGCCTGCTTGACCTCGGAGAATCACGCGAGTGGCACAGATCGTTGTTATGAAGCCTTAACCAGGCAACCTGAACCCTTTGACTATGTCATCAACGTTCAGGGGGATGAACCTTTTATTGCACCGGAGCAAATCGATTTACTCGCCTCCCTGTTGGATGGCAAAGTTGAATTAGCCACGTTGATAAAAACCATTCAGGACGAGGAACAGCTTTTTAACCCAAACCTCGTACGGGTGGTGGTCAACAAGCGCAACGAGGCAATTTACTTTACCCGGTCAACTGTACCTTATCTCCGGAATGTCCCCCAAAATGAATGGCTCGGAAAGCACACCTTCTTCAAACACATTGGCATGTATGCATACCGGGCAGACGTGCTTAAAACAATTACCCGGCTTGAAATTTCATCCCTGGAAAAAGCGGAATCACTGGAACAATTGCGCTGGATTGAAAATGGATTTAAGATCAACGTAGCCGTGACCAACCTCGAAACGATCGGCATCGACACCCCGGAGGACATCGCAAAGGCTCTCACCTTTCTTAAAACCTCACCCCCCACCAACGCCAAGGCTTCGGTGGGCAGGCCTACCCCTCTTCCAGGTGTAGAGGGGAGCAGTTAGTAAAAGAAGCTAGCGTGGATTCAAATATGACTCACGACCGATCACCGATTACCGATTACCGACTTCTTCAGGTGCAACTTCTCCCGGGCAAATTTCTCAATCTCCCGTTGCACCGACACCAGGTCCTTCGAACTGATATAAGACCCCATCACATGATCCCCCGCTTCGGGTATGGGAATGGCTTCTTTAAGGGAATCCGGCGTGCCGAGTTGTTGATTCATTTCAAGAATGGCGCTCACTCTCACGACCGAATCTTGTTCTGCCTCATTCTTATAATAATACAGGGAAAGGCTGGGTTGCTTTACTTTTTTAAAAGTCGCCGGCGTCATTTTATCTTCCAACATCTCTTCAAGCTGGCTCACCGCTTCCAACCGGTATCGATCGTTCCAGTATTTGGAATGGAGCCCTTCGTCGCGTCCGGGCTTGGGGTGAGAGACATTGTAGTTGCCGTGCACCACCATCCTGGCAATCTGCAGGCCCCAGGGATCATTTGACATAAAACCCAGTGGATGGAACAGG
>DATHFS010000187.1:0-2828 GCA_035317975.1 Cyclobacteriaceae bacterium
GAAGAGTAGGCAGTAGGCAAATGGCAGTAGGCAAAAGGGGGCAGGTGGGGATGGAAGTTATCGATGCAATTTTGGGATTACGGGGGAAGAGTAGGCAGTAGGCAATTGGCAGTAGGCAAAGTATCTACCAACCCTAGGCGCGCTAACCACTAAATCGAGACGGTCTGCTAGTTTTGCTGACAGGACAGACTAGCATCCGGCAACCGATTGGTATAAACAAGGACCGGACGCCTCCCTATAAACCTAAACGAGAAGATGAAGAGGCTTCTACTGTTCTGTTTGGAAGGCAGTCCGGCCCATTTCTTTATGGGGATTTCTTTATCGGTAAAATAGCAATGCTGAAATCCTGTTTATGGGGAACGCAGATATGATCGTTGCAGACCATGTAGTCGATAGCACCGTTGACGGCGGTGACCGGTTGGACGAGCCTGATCTTCTGAACGAAAGACACGCCGGTGGTGTACCACGTGATGTCCATCTCATACGTATCGTCGTGGAATTTCACGGGGTGTCCGTCCTCTTCTGTTTTGCCGAGCAGAACGTAGTCATCGCTCCGCTCAAAAGAAAACCGGGTCGGCATGGGCCCGCCTTCCTCCATGAATTGCGAGTACAGATGCCATCCCGGCCCGATATGGGCGGTCAGGGTGAGGATGATTTCCTGGTTTAATGCCGCAGGGTCCGACTGGAAATGCCAGCGAACGGGATGGATCCCCTGTCCGAAAGCAGAGTTCAGGCTGAGAATAAGAAATGGCCCGCGAAGCAGGATAGAGAAGAGTTTCATGTCACTTTCGGATTGCTGATTTATATCAGTAGTCCATTCCTATCCTAAGTGACGCGGGTGGGTAGAAACCCTTAGTCTTTTTGAAGATTTTTAATCGCTATTGTCACTAAGACACGAAGGCACTAACTTCTTTCCTATTTTCTTTAAGACCTGATCGTGATTTTGTTTGACCTTGGTCGCTTCTGGCTCCTTCATCCGATAAAATTCGCCAATCAATAGGCGCCAGATTTCTCTTAGAAAGCATACTCCTAATAAGGAGATTAAAAAAATCGACACTTCAGGCGACCTTTTTATTCATATTTTCAGGTACGCTTCAACTTCACTGTCCAGCTGGATTGCCTCGAATAATTCGAAGAGGCCCTGCAAATCATAGAGCAGGTCCTGGAGATAGCTTGTCTCAATTGCTCCATCATACATCAGGAAATCAATGAGCATCGTGCGCAGGTTTCTGGAGATACGATTGACAGGATGATACTCCGCGAACTGGAGAAGTTCTCTTTGCAGGGCTTTTCCAATTACCGGTTTTTTTTCTGCTACGGCTTGCATTTTGCGCCTCTTTCGACCTCCGGCCTTACGAGTTGCTGTATATTTTTTGTGCTTCATTTTTTAGTAGTATCGGTTGAAGTAGGGGAAAGGAGGGTGAGGTACCGGATCTTTTGTTCCGCCACGAACATGGCTTTCATCGCCAGCTTTTCGCCCTGCAGCTCATAGATGATCTTGTCACTCAGGTAGGCGATCAACAATTCATTCTCGTCGGCCTTTAAGAAGGCAGCCAGTTGAATGACATGCTCACGGGTTGCGCGCTTGGTGTTGCTTTCAATCCGGCTTAAGTACGATGGATCGATCCGGAGGCTTGCTGCAACTTCACGAAGAAGCAGGCCTTTGGCAGTTCGAATTCTTCTGATGAGGGCACCAAATGATTCCATTTGTCTGATTTAACATGACTAAATTGAGCATTTTTTGCTAAATTTCTTAGCAAAAATCAATTTTGTCAGGTTTTCCAGACAATCGTAAAATGGGATTTGGGTTTACTGGTGAAATTTTCAGCCATCCACCCGAGGGGAGCGCACAAACGAATTGCTGTATTTTGGGAGATTCCGATTTCACTTAAAGTCCTCCTTGAAGAATTCTTCCAGGGTAAGGCCCATTGCATTAACGATTCTTAGTAGAGTACTGATCAGCATGTCCTGTCCTTCCTTAGTTTCATATTTGCCATACTGAGAGCGGTTCATGGGAATTTCATGATAGAATTCGTCCGAACTTGTGTACCCAAGCTCTATTCTTTTTCTCTTCAGGTTTGCCGCGATCTTGGCTATCACATCTTTCGGTTCCTGACGCAATGGATTGATTTTCTTCCTTGGCCCCTTCATGAATTAAAATAAGCCAAAACGGCCGACCGGTGTTACTCCTTTTAAGAATACTCGTTTAAAGAATACTCCTTTCTAGGAGATTAATTTTATACTCGCTATTTTTGACATACGATGCAATCTGGACCTTCGACTCCAGAGGGAAATCCTTGCCAAGGCGCGATCATAAAAAAAGCGGCATATGACTTCGTATCTTAACCATAGTGATACTGAACTGGCTGCCCTCCTCAGCAGGGGAGATAAAAACGCATTCGAAACCATTTACAGAAGGTATATTTCAAGCCTCTATCACTACGCCAGAAAGAACATTACAGTCAGGGAAGATTGTGAAGAAATCATCCAGGAGGTCTTTGAATCGCTCTGGGCGCGGCGTGAAAGCCTGGGAAACCTGACTTCATTAGGCGCTTACCTTTATCAAATGGTAAAGTATAAGGTCATCCGGTATTTCCAACATCATCGGGTCCGGAAAAAATATGCCGAACACTATCTGCTCTTTGAAGCCGTGTTTGACGGTATTGATGAAGGGGACGGGGACCCATCCTCAGTTCAGATGATGATTGAAAGGAAAATGGCCCAGTTGCCCGAACGATGCCAGCAGGCATTGAAATTGCGCCTCACCGAGAACCTATCCAACAGTGATATTGCCAGGCGGATGAATATCAAAAAGAGCACCGTAGAAA
>DATHFS010000188.1:0-2850 GCA_035317975.1 Cyclobacteriaceae bacterium
TCCCTTCAGCACCAGCATCGACCGGGCAACCGGGAAGATGACGGTGGCGCTGAACAGTTTTTCCCCGCAGACCTTCATCGCCCAACTGCCGGGAGCAACGCACTGCACGCTTATCGCCGCTGGCGCCGAGCTTGACTTTGCATCCGGTGAATACGCCTTCGACGAAGCGACGGCGGAAATCGCGCTGGGGCCGCAGACAGAGCCAGCAAGGACACTGACCGTGGATATTACGCCCGGCAGTGCAAAGTCGCTGTTCCTCACGTTCGGGATCACGTTCACTCAGATCGTCAACGGCGAAAGCTACGCCCTGAAGAACGGGTTCTACAACGGCATGGCGATCGTGGCAGTCGATAACACGATCTGATGGAACTCACGCTGATCAGAACAGAACAAATTTTCTTAACCATTAAATCAACTTTGTTATGAACATCATGCAACGATTAAATGCGCCGACGCCGAAGTTTTTTCGCCTGTTGCGAACGATCGGAATGGCGCTGGCCGCGGCAGGCGGAACCCTGCTCGCGGCTCCGGTCGCTATTCCGGCCACGCTCATCACCCTGGCGGGTTATATGACGGTGGCCGGTACGGTGATGACTGTCGTGAGTCAGACCGCCGTGGAAAGCAAGGAACCTAACCATAAGAATGATGGCGGCTCCTAGCAATCACTCGGGTACTGTGGCCGGGACGGCCGGCGGTACTCTCCTTACCGTCTTTGCGAATATTCACTCCGAGGATGTAGTGAAGACTGCATTGCTGGCCTGTATAGGCGCGGTAGTCAGTTTTACGATTTCCATTGGATTGAAGTGGATAGCACGGAAATTCCGTAGCGGGACGGTAACCCGTTAGTATGAGAAGGCTTCCGAGGGGAAGCCTTCTTTCTTTGGTGAGAGGCGATCCTGTGAAGGCATAATTAGTCACCTGTGGTTGTTATCACTTTTCTTTTGCTTGCCTTGAAGAGAATTTTGTTTACCTCCTCGCGTTGAAGTCCGGCGAAGGCGCAAAACTCATCGATCGTGACGAAGGCATGGTTTTGCTTGCCGGTCGATCGTTTGATCTTCACGAGCAACCTGCGGCAAAAGCTCTCGGATCTTCCGAGGATCACCTGAAGGTCTTTGGGATAGATTACAATCCGTTGATCGTTCATCACTTCTTGTGGTTTCGCGGCCGGACCAAAGATTGTAAACTGCTGTGACTGACCTTCCCGATTTGGTATGAATTGGTACGAATTGGTACGATTCGGCTCGATTTGGTACGATTTGGTACGATTTGACCAAATCGGATGTGAAGAGGGATTTGTGGTCCGGCCTGTTAGGAAACGGTGAAAAGCCTAAAGGCAGGAACGGTGGATTGGCGGGGGGTGGAAGTGATTTTTTCTCACTGAAAATGAGGAGGTTACAATTATTTTTCAATTCTATGTTATGTTTTCGATGTTTTTTACCACTTATCGTCTCAACAAAGCCCCTAAACTTATGGAAGTCGACAGGCACAATCACTTTACGCCGGCCATGATCCATTTCATGGTTGCGGCAGTCATCGCTAAAACCGCAGCGCTGACGGCACCCCCCGGACCGGTTCGATCCATCGAATCTATGGAAACAGCCAGCGAGCTGAGAGACAAACGAGAAAAAGAGGCCCCCTTCCTCAAGGCGGTGGATGATAACCTGGGGATCATTATTAAAATATGCCGGGCTTACAGCAACACCCGCGAAGACGAAGAGGATCTCTTGCAGGAAATTCTTAGCCAGCTGTGGAAAGCCTGGCCATCCTTTCAGGGCACAGCCAAAGTCTCGACGTGGATGCATACCATCGCCACGCGAACGGCGATACTTCCTTTCCGGAGAGAGAAAGTAGAGATCGAATTGCGCGAGGTTCTTCCCGACCAGGTAGCCAGCGAGCCGGCTGAAACGGACGAGGTGGAGCGGTTGTTCAACCTGTTTCGTCGCCTGGGCATTTATGAGCGGGCCATACTCGCGCTCGTGCTGGAAGGGTATACCAAAAAGGAAATCGCATCCATCTTAAAATTACGGGAAGGTGCGGTGGCGATGCGAATTAGCAGGATGAAAAAAAATATTGACCAATCCTAAAACACCATTACGGATACAACTATGACTATCGAGGAATTACAAAAGGCGTGGCAGTCGGTTAAATCTGAACCCCGGAGCCATGACGAGTTACGGGCCATGATGTACAGCACAAGATCGCCACGCATGAGGCGCCTGCAACGGAAGGAAATCCTGCACCTCGTCATTTCCCTGTTGGTGGTGGCGGCGGTTACTCTGGCGTTCAGGTTCTACAAGGATTGGTCGACCGGTATCATGATCCCGGTGGCAGTGGTGGAGGTACTGGACGAATACCTGGGCTTGCGCTATGTGCGCTGGCTGCCGCAAAAGGGCACCATCGAGAAAACGCTATTGTCGCACCTGAAAAAATTGAAACTGGCGCTGCTGTTGTCGCGGCTCGTGCATGTAACGCTGTGGATCGCGCTGGTTGTGGTCGTCGGCATAAATCTGGAGTTGGGATTCTGGAATGCGGTGCTTCTGGGGTTGGCGGCGTTGCCGGTGGTTTTTCTGTTGACCCAGTGGAGTTCCAGGAAGTGGTCGCAGAAGGTGAAGGAGGTAAATGAGCTGCTGAAGGAGGCCGATGAGGAACCGGAAATGCCGGTTGGCGCATAGCAGATGGAGGGGATGAATCTTGCCGGCGTGATGCCTCCGGTAGGGAGCACCGACGAATTTGCCATCCGATCCTACACGCACAAAGAACTGGCGGAGCGCTATCAGTGTTCGGGGAGGATACTGAAGAAATGGCTGCTGCAACATGAAGCCGAGCTCGGCCCGAGGATTGGGCATGCGT
>DATHFS010000189.1:0-11462 GCA_035317975.1 Cyclobacteriaceae bacterium
AGTCGGAATACTGGCAAGGGCACTACCAATTCAATAGAAAATCAAAACAGGCGGTAGCAGGGATGGGGGACTCCAGCATTGACAATATCCTGATCAATACTGTCGCGCCCCTGCTGGTGGCCTATGGGAAATACAATGATGAACAGGGTTTTATTGACCGCGCCGTGGAGATGTTGCATGCAATTCCTCCTGAAAGCAACACGATCACGAAAAGTTGGGGAGAGCTGGGCTATGCCGCTCAGACTGCTTTTGACTCACAGGCTATGATTGAATTGTACAATCACTATTGCCAGCGAAGAAATTGTCTAAATTGTAGCGTTGGTGCTTCCCTCTTAAAACCAAATTCCCCGAAGTGACACTTATTGTTTCGACCATCAACCTCGTTGCGATCTTCGGATTTGCATTTTTGATGGAAAGAAAACAAGATCGCACCGTTCGTTCGCTGTTTTGGCCTGCCTTCGCAATGAAACTCCTCGCCGGGATTGGCCTGGGCCTGGTATACCAACACTACTATTTGACCGGCGACACGTTCAATTTTTTTGATCAGGCCAGTGTGCAAGCCGGGGTATTCAAAACGAACCCAGGAGCGTATTTTGATTTTCTCTGGCAGGATCCCGATGCGGAGTGGAAAGGGGCTGCCCGTTCTGTCTTTTTTGTGAAGATCGTAAGTATCATTGCTGTGGCCGGTGGCAATTATTGGATTACGTCTTTGTGGTTGTCATTTGTCTCCTTTATAGCTTCCTTTTATCTTTTTAAACTAGTTGCCCGGTTTTTTGAAGGATCAACATCAGCGGCCGCGGTAGCGTTTTTATTCTTTCCTTCCGTCGTTTTCTGGGGATCGGGAGTAATTAAGGAGAGCATCGGCCTCGCCGGGCTGATGGTGTTGTCGGGTGTGTACCTGAAGGGTATGATGAAGAAGCTCCCCCGGATGATGGAATTTGTCTTAGCGGCAGTGAGCATTTGGATTGTTTGGAATCTGAAGTACTACTGGATTTCTATCTTTCTTCCGATCGTATGTACTTCGCTCGTTGTTCAGGCTGTTTCGTTCAAGCTGAAAATTCCTTCCCGGCTGAAACTATCCCTTTGGATCATCCTGTTTTTTGTTCTTTGCCTGGATGCAAGCCTCCTTCATCCCAACTTTCATCCTATGCGGATTCTTCAGGTGGTGATCGAAAATAATCACGCCTTTGTATCCCACTCTGACTCCGGCGATGTGATCCACTATGGACGGCTCGACGCTACCTGGCGAAGCGTCATCCTGCATTCACCGTGGGCGTTGCTGTCGGGGTTATTCAGACCTTTTTTGTGGGAGGCAGATACGCTTCTAAAATTCGCTGTGGCATTGGAAAATAGTTTGATCCTCATACTGTGCCTTTCCGCACTGAGTCGCACCGGTGATTTCCTTCGATCTCAAAACAGGTTGATTACCCTCTCTGTTATCGTTTATGTTTGCTTACTCTGTATTTTCCTCGCCCTGTCAACACCCAATTTTGGCAGCCTCTCCCGGTACAAGGTTGGATTTCTACCGTTCCTGGTTTTTCTGGTTTGCTATAAAAATCCACTAATTCAGTTTATATATTCTTCACCTTTGGTAATGCGGGTAAGAGAATGGTTTGCCAAGTTTTTGACCAGGCCTGAAGGGCCGTAATTGCTCCCCTATTTTTGACTATAGGATACTCTCGTACTGCACTGCGCGCTCAGATTCAAAACACTCATTTGTAAAATAGATAGTTGGAAGTGCACTAGATTATCTCTGCGCCTGCTTTGCGCCTCTGCGTCTCTGCGGTTTAGAATACCGACTTATTCCAAAACCCCTTACCTTTGCCCTTCAATCGTATCGAATGGAGAATCCAGTGATCATATTTGGGGCGAACTACCTAGGACGATCGGCCAAGGAAATTTTTGAAAGCAACGAGGTCGAGGTTTACGGGTTTCTCGATGATGATCAGAAACTGCACAACACGCAACTCGATGACGTTACGGTTTTGGGAAGCACGGATAATGATGGTTTTCTAAAGCTGATTGGAAAAAAATGCGAAGCCTTCGTAGCCGTCGATGACAACAGGCTGCGAAAGAGTCTGGTAAAGGTCATACAGGAAGTCCGGCATAAACAACCGGTGAACGCCATTCATGCCGGAGCGTCAATCTCCTCCAAGGCTGAAATCGGCCATGGAAATTTTATCGACCGCGGTGCGATCATTGCGATGGGAGCGAAAGTGGGAAATCACAATTTGATCAATGTACTGGCCATGGTAGGGGTTGATGTCACGTTAGGGGATTTTGTCCAGGTGGGATCAGGAAGTTTGATCAATCCCGGAGTTACCATTGAGGATGAAGTCTTCATCGGCTCCGGAGTGACCATCGTGGCAGGGGTACAGATTGGGAAAGGCGCCCGTATCGGAGCAGGGTCGGTTGTCATTGCTTCGGTTAAAGAAAATGAGACCGTATTTGGGAACCCTGCGCAGAAGGTAAAGTAGTCGGGCGCAGGTTTCAAGGTTCAAAGCATAGGATGGGTAGCCGTTATCTCGACCAGAATTTGAATATTTCGCAACACCAGTAACCAGCGACCTGAAACCAGCACCCTGTATCCAGTAACCCCCTATGCCCAAACTCTCAGAAACCGATCTTATCCTGAATCCCGACGGGAGTGTCTACCATTTGAACTTACTGCCCCGGCACATTTCTGAGACGATTATTACGGTGGGGGATCCTGGCAGGGTCTATCTCGTGTCCCAGTTTTTTGATGAAGTGGAGTTTGAAATGAACAAGCGCGAGTTCATTACCCACGTGGGCAAGTATAAAGGAAAGAGAATTACCGTCATCAGTACGGGCATCGGCACCGACAACATAGAGATCTTTTTTTCTGAATTGGATGCCTTGGTCAATATTGACCTGAAAACGAGAGAGCCGAAAGTCAGAAAGAAAAAATTAAAGATCATCCGCATCGGTACCTCCGGCGCCTTACAGGAAGATATCCCCATCGGGGCGCACCTGGTTTCGGACTATGCCATCGGACTCGATAATTTGATGAATTTCTATGACTTACCCATGGATGATTTTGAAACCGGGATTGCCCATGACGTTCAAAAGAAAATCGGGTTGCCGTTCATGCCCTATGTCGTTAAGGGGAGCGAGGCATTAAGCAAACAGGTTGGTTTTGACATGGTTCGGGGAAACACTGTTACCTGTCCCGGCTTCTACGCGCCGCAAGGAAGGGTACTCCGGGTTCCCATTCGCTTCCCCCGGCTGATCGAGGACCTCAACTATTATCACAAAGGGGACTTTTGGCTTACCAATTTTGAAATGGAAACTTCCGGGTATTACGCCATGGCGCGTCTCTTAGGGCATGATGTGGTGAGTGTAAATGCCATTATCGCCAACCGGGTGAAGAATAAATTTTCAAAGAATCCCAACAAGGTAGTTGAGGCCCTGATCCAAAAAGTCCTGGAGCGGGTTTAATCAGGCCGAGGCCATGCTGTCCATCCGCAAAATATGCTTGCCTGCTTCATACGGTTCATTGTTATAAAAGCCGGAAAGGATGCGGTGAGCAATTTGCTCCACTACCAGTTCTTGTTCTGACTTTCCTTCCTTACCGCGCCAAAATACCCGTTGCGGGTGCCGTTTCATCTCGTCGACATAGGCCTTGGCCCGGCTGTATTGGTCGTCTGTAAAGGTGATCGTAAAGCAGGTTTTCACTTGTTGTGTTTCCATAGCGCCAGAGGGTTTTGCAAGAGTAATGCCAAAAATTTTGACACTATTTTAGCGAAAAACCGGCTATCAAGTCAAGCCCCTTGCCCGCAGGCGGTCACGCCCGGTCGATGTTGGGAATTAGTTATGGGAGGGCTGGGAGGACTCAACCAAATTGTTAATTTTGGAGTTCCCCATGAGAGACTACGCTATCCATACCCTGAAAAACGGCATTCGTGTCGTGCACAACCGGGAGACCACTACCAAGATCGTCCATTGCGGAATTATGCTCGATATCGGGAGCCGCGACGAAACCCAAGCCAACCAGGGAATTGCCCATTTTTGGGAGCATATGGCGTTTAAGGGCACCCGCAAAAGAAAGGCCTTTCACATTCTGAACCGGCTGGAATCGCTGGGCGGCGAATTGAATGCTTTTACAGACAAAGAGAAAATTTTGTTTTTTGCTTCCTTGCGCGATTCGTATTTCGAGCGTGCTGTAGAACTATTGACTGACATCACCTTTGATTCCATTTTTCCGGAGGGCCAGATCGAGCGGGAGCGAAACGTGATCATGGAAGAAATGGCGATGTACTTTGATGACCCGGAAGATTCCCTTCAGGATGAGTTTGATCGTGTCGTCTTTGCCGGTCATCCGCTGGGGATGAATATCCTCGGCCGCGAAAAAACAATCAAGTCGTTTCGAAGAATTGATTTTCAGCGCTTTATCAAGGAACACCTCGATACGCGCAAAATTATCTTTTCCAGTGTTGGGAATGTGGAAATGGAAGAAGTGGTACGGCTTGCCGAGAAATACATGGGCCACATTCCAAGAATGACTTCCAGGAAAGTACGGAAAGGATTCACAGGGTATAAACCGAAAGAGGTCGTACTGCAGCGGACTGTGAAGCAGGCACGCTGTGCAATCGGCCGGACGGCATACAAACTTTCGGATGAGAAACGGGGGCCGTTTTATATGCTGACGAACATCCTCGGTGGACCCGGAATGAATTCAAGGCTCAACATGGTCTTGCGGGAAAAGCGCGGTTATGTCTATTCGATCGCTGCCCAGTTTGTTCCGTTTACCGATACCGGATTATTTGTGATTTCATTCGGGACGGAACCGTCACAAATGGTGAAAAGCATTTCCCTCGTAGAACTGGAGTTGAGGAAATTAAGAGAAGAGCCTCTTGGTAAAAAGCAGCTCGCGGCAGCTAAAGAGCAGATGATGGGGCAAATAGCGATGGGAGAGGAAAACAATGTCAGTTTTATGATGATGATGGCCAGAAACCTGTTGGACCAGGGAAGGATTACGACGCTTGATGAGTTATTCTCACAGGTAAAGGATACGTCGGCGGAGGATTTGATGACGTTGGCGAACGAAATTTTTAAAGAGAACAAATTCAGCTATTTGATGATGGAACCCCGCGCCGGTCATGGACATTCTCAATAAAGGTCTCCTGCAGTACAGCGAAGAACACACTACCCTTGAATCGGAACTCTTAAAAAAAATCAACCGCGACACGCATAGCGAAGTAACAAAGCCGAGGATGCTGTCGGGCCATTTGCAGGGCCGTGTTTTGGCAATGATCAGCCGCATGATCAACCCGGCCATGATATTGGAGATTGGCACGTACACCGGTTATTCGGCGATCTGCCTGGCCGAGGGCCTTTCAAGCAATGGGAAACTGATTACCCTGGATATCAACGAAGAGCTGGAAGACCGCGTTCGAACTTATATTAAAGAAGCCGGATTAGAAACGGTAATTGATTTTCAGGTTGGAAATGCGTTGCACATTATCCCGACACTTACGTCGATTTTTGATTTGGTCTTTATTGACGCCGACAAAGAGAATTACAGCAACTATTTTGATTTGATTTTCGATAAGGTGGCGGTAGGTGGCTTTATTCTCGCTGATAATGTGTTGTGGAGCGGAAAGGTGCTCGATCCGAAGCCCGACAAAGATACCCGCGCCATTCTTGAGTTCAACCGGAAAATTCAAAACGATGAGCGCGTGGAAAATATTCTTCTCCCTGTTCGCGACGGGGTCATGCTGATCCGGAAGGTCCAATCCTGAGAGACTTTTATTTTGTTTACCTTTGTGTTTAATGAGATTTTTTGCGGTTGCACTATTTTTTTGCGGAGCTACTGCCTCATCTGCCCAGCCTCCCGTTGTGCCCCACAAGATGGGGTTCGCCGGTATACCACTCACGCTCAGTGACGGTGTCCGGCAAGAAATACAATTGGATGTGAATATGCTGACGAAGCATGTACGCTATTTTAACATGCATGTGGAGCGGGCAAGAGCCTATTTCCCAATCATCGAGAAAATTTTTGAAGAAGAGGGTGTGCCGGTAGATTTTAAATTTCTGGCGCTGCAGGAAAGTGCCCTCGTGGCGGATGCCGTCTCCGTCTCTGATGCGGTTGGATTTTGGCAATTCAAGGACTTTACGGCCATGGAAATGGGACTGCGCGTAGACAAGGAAATAGATGAACGGATGAATTTGATATCGTCGACGCGAGGCGCCGCCCGGTACCTGAAACAAAACAATTATTACTTTAATAATTGGCTGCTGGCGCTTCAATCTTACCAAATGGGTGCCGGAGGCGTCCAGCGGGCCATGGGAGATTCGCTGAACGGAGCAAAGAATATGGAAATTACAACAGGCACCTATTGGTATGTCAAGAGGTTCCTGGCATACAAAGCTGCCTTTGAAAATGCGGTGTCGGGCGATGCGCAGGTGAAACTGATTTCCTATGAGCCTAAAACAAAAATGACGCTCAAAGAAATAGCGAAAGAAGTCTCGGTCGGGGAAGAGGAATTGAAGGAATACAATAAATGGCTTAAAACCTCTTCTATTCCTACCGACAAACTATATACTGTGCTGATCCCGGTTGGAAATGTCGATCAGAATTTTACAAAACTGGTATTGGCATCAAAATCATCCAGGGAAGTGCCGGAAGTCAGGGAGAAAGGGAAACCCGATGCGCACCTGGCGATCAATTCTATTCCGGTGGTAGTGGCAAAGGCGGGTGAAAATGCCGCGTTGCTGGCTCAGCGGGGTGGAGTAAGCATATCCTCGTTCTTAAAAAATAATGATATCCCCATTGATCATGCCGTTCGGGCCGGAGATCTGTATTTCCTTTCCAGGAAGAAAACAACTGCACAACAGGACACCTATAAGGTAAGGGCGGGGGATGGCCTGTGGTCGATCAGTCAGCAGTTTGGGATCAAGATCAAAAGCATAAAAAAATACAACAGGATGAGCGGTGATCCGGTGCTTGTCCCGGGCTCCGTCGTCTGGCTAAAAGCCAGTAAGCCAAAAGATGATCTGGTTTCTTCTTCCCCCGGGGAGGCCGTCACATTGGAGGATGATTCATTTGATTGGTATATAAAGCCGCCGGTAGAAATGTCAACGATCACGGGGCCGGCACGACCTGCTGAAGCGCTGGTTTACACGAAACCGCTTATTGAAACGGCGCCTATTGTGCGCTCCATAATAAAGAAAGAGGAGGAGTCCGGCCCACTGCCCAAAGCGAATGAGCACCGGGTATCGCCAGGGGAGTCCTTGTATTCTATTGCACGGCAGTACAACATCCAGGTAACCGAATTACTTACATGGAACAACCTGACTATCCAGAACGGATTGAAACCGGGGCAAATTCTGAAAGTGGTTGAAAATGAGGACCGGGCAGAAGTCAAAACACCGCAACCCCTGATGATCACGCACGAAGTGAAAGCCAGCGATACGCTTTACAGCGTTGCCCGCCAGTATGGAGTGACCATCAAGGATATTATGGATTGGAACCATAAAAAGGATTTTTCCCTTTCCCAAGGCGAGAAATTGGAGATTCGGCAGAGTAATCGCTAAATTTTTCGACATTTTTGGCAAATTCCTTACGTCGACAGCATAAACATGGTAAGAGAGTTTCCTTTTTGACGAAAAAAGATAATTTTACGGACTTGTATGGAGAAAAGGCTCTTACTTCGATTAATATAGATGGTTGAATGTTGATGGATACAGCTACAAAGACAATAGAATTGGTCATGTTGGTGGACGATAACGACACTGATAATTTCATCAGCAAACGGATTATCGAGATCACCAAATTTGCAAGGAGAGTGGAGGTAAAGAGCTCGGGCAAGAGCGCCCTTGATTATTTGAAAGAAAACCAGAATATTCCGGATAACCTTCCGAACATTATTTTTCTGGATATCAATATGCCCATTGTCGATGGGTTTGTGTTCCTCTATGAATTCGACAAGTTTAGCGAATTGGTTAAGAATAAATGCAAGATCATTATCCTTTCCAGTTCGGACAATAAGCGGGATATCGACAAGATTGTCAACAATAATCACGTTATCAAGTTCATCACCAAGCCCTTGACGGAAATTGCGCTGGACGAAATCAAACTGAATAACATCGGTTAGGGGTTGGCACGGGTTTTTCAGTAGCCATACTGATTAACTCCATAACCAGGTGAGAACCCTTTCCCTCTTAACTTTATTTTTTGCCTTTCTGTTGCCTTGGCACAACCCTGTCGCGGCTCAGGTCATCAAAATCGATTCGATCACGCATTGGAAGAAGTCCCTCAAATTCGGACTTAACCTCAATCAAGCTGCTTTTTCGTCAAATTGGAAGGCAGGAGGGGTCAATTCCCTGGGACTTAATTCCCTCTTTAATTATAAGGCCAATTACAAAAAAGACAAGCATTCCTGGGATAACGAAATCGATTTTCTCTATGGCATGGTCAATAATCAGGGCCAGGGTAACAGAAAAACCATGGATCGGATTTTTCTGGACACCAAATACGGTCACGTTATAACATCCAAATGGGATTGGATCATTTCTGCGAACTTGCAGAGCCAGTTTGCGCCCGGATATCGCTACGACACGGACGCCGCGGGGGTTACCCAACAAACTTTGATTTCGGATTTTTTTGCCCCGGCTTTTATTACTGCCGCTCTCGGTTTTGAATATCACCCGGTTGATTATTTCAAGGTGAGGTTATCCCCCATAGCGCCCCGTGTGACGATCGTCAATGACCCGCTGCGGTTTGTCACCGTGGATAATCCGAGGCCCTATGGTGTAGATCCGGCGCACACGACCCGCTATGAATGGCTGGCGTTTCAAATGCTTGCCGAATTTAACAAGGACATTGCCAAGAACATGAGTCTAAAGTGGCGCTATGTCATGTTTGCCAACTACCAGACACTGGAGCTCAAGAAAATTGACCACCGCCTGGATGTGAATCTGATTGCAAAAGTGAACCGGTTTGTGAATGTAAGCCTCGGAGGGATTTTACTCTACGACTACGACCAGGACACCAAAGTCCAGTTGAGCCAGGCATTTTCCCTAGGCGTGCTGTATTCGTTCCAGAATTACGCTGATAAGAAGTAAAAACAACAAGAATCTGTTTGATACCTCTTTACCATTATGCGGGTAGGGTGGTCAGGCTGTCCCTATATTGGTCAATAGGTATTGGTCATTAGTCATTAGGGGGCATTTCATTGAAAGACAAAAATCCACCAATAACCAATGACCAATGACTAATAGCCAGTTCGTGGCAAAAATATTTACATTTGTAATCGACTTAGATAATGTAACCCTGTTTGATAATACCTATGATTGAAGTGCGCCCCGCGCGAAAAGAAGAATTAGGAATGCTGAGGAAAGTTGCCATCGAAACATTCATCGAGACATTTGCTGAATTCAACACTCCCGAAAACATGGAGGCCGTTCTGAAGGAGGCCTACGATGCTGATACATTGGAAAGAGAATGGAGGGAAGAAGGATCCGTATGTTATTTGGCATGGGAAGGCAACAACCTCATCGGATTCGTCCGGCTCCGGCTTAACGATGAAGCCGAAGACCGGTTAGGGAAGAATACCATTGAACTTCAGCGTTTATACGTTCACCCGGATCATCAGGGGAAGAAAACAGGCTCCCTGCTGATGAAACAGGTTGTCGACTATTCCAGCAAGCAAGGCTATGATTGGGTCTGGCTGGGGGTTTGGGAGCGAAACTATAAAGCGCAGGAATTTTATTCAAAATGGGGGTTTGAGCGGTTCAGTGAACATACCTTCCAAATGGGGGATGATCCTCAAGTGGATTGGTTGTTGAGAAAGAGAGTGATCAGGTGAAAATTTCCTCACCCTCCATCTACGGCAAGGCTTCGGAAGGTTTCCCGCAGATCGCGCAGATTTACGCAGAGTAGCTGCCCAATTTTCTAACAAATATCGCGTCAGATTTCAGGAGGCAATGTAACTTTACTTTAAGAAGTCCACTCGACTGCTCGCCTCAGCTCTGCGAAAATCTGCGCAATCTGCGGGAAACAACTAAATCTTAACCCCCACCCCAAAATAGAAACTGCGCCCGATTGCCGGAATGATACCGGGCCCCGGATATTCGCCGGTTCGCAACGTGAAGTACCGCCTGTCTGCCAGGTTATTGCAACCGAATTTAATGTTGAATGGCTGGATGCGCCACGTCGCCGACCAGTCGAGGACCGTATAAGCAGGGATCACGCCGGTCACCGCATCGGGGGAAGGCGTCTCTGAATTGCTGGCGTCACCGTATGACTTTGCTGTGCTGCTCACCAGGAACGTCGTGGAGAATTTGCCGATCCCGGCGCTGGTTCCGAAACGGTTGATGTAAGTGGGTGCATACTCTACGGTTTTTCCGTTGAATTCTCCCGAAACGTATTTTGCACGGATAATTGCCAACGAATTGAAGAAACTCAAGCTCCATTTTGCCGAGCCGGTGAACGCTTTCACCGGATTGAATTCAACATAGGTTTCAGCGCCGCGGTGCACGCTGTTGGCAACATTGGTCCGGAAGGGATACGGGTTTCCATTGGCGTCCGTTTTTTCGATTATGCCCACCCGGTTGTTGCATTGCAAATAGAATCCGCTGATGTCAAAATTCAGGTAATGGTGTAACGATCCGCGAAAGCCGATATCCGCATTGTAGCCCTTGGAGTCTTTCAGGTTTTTATCAACCGTTACAATGGTACCCAATGGCGTGAGGCTGGAATAATCCAGGGGCCGGTAAGCTTGTGACCAATTGGCATACAGGTTTGTGGAAGAAGATGTTCTGAATTGCAAGCCTGCGCCCGCCAGTAAAATCGACCGGTTTTTGGAGTAGTCAGAATAGAAAGCGCTGTCATTCTCTTCACTTCTTCCCTTTGCGGTGGAATGGATATACTCGTAGCGCAATCCGGGAGTGACGGATAATCGGCTACCCAGATGAAATGTGTTTTCTAAAAAAGGCGCCAGATTCGCTGTGGTGTAGTCCAGGTCCTTTTCATAAGGCCCTGCCAGCGTCAGATCGAAATCCGAACCGGTTGTTCCGGGGCCTCCCGCCTGGCGTTTCATTTTTCCCCTATAATAACGTACCCCCGCCGCCAAGGCATTGTGCGTGGTGCCCAATGAGTAAGTTGAAAGCAGGCGAACCTCGGTTGTGTTACTTTTGAATCCCTCGTGCTCGACTTCGCGGTTGCTGTAGGCATGGGTGACAGGGTCGATGTTGTCCATCGCCTGGGGGCCGCCATCTTCGTTGCGCCAGACCAAATCACGGGCGCTGTTATTAACCGTTGATTTTATACTGAGCGAGGTATGCTGAGAAAGTTTCCAATCCACGGTGGCCGTCAGGATATTCCATGGACTCTTTATCCAGTTCCGGGCGCGGTATGATTTTCGGCTATCAGCGGCAAAGAGGCTGTCGCTGAACCCGCCCGGCATGTGGATATAGTTTCTAAGCAGGGAATATTCCAG